>CAIXSC010000482.1 GCA_903921945.1 uncultured Planctomycetaceae bacterium | reverse complement strand
CCAGATCGACCCTGCGGCAGAGTATCAGCGGCATGCCCCGCCGACGATCGCCCCGGTGCTCGCCCCCCGCCCCACCACCGTCTGCTGGTCGTTCAGCAGCGGCCGGAACCGCAGCGACGAGCGGTGGCGACAAGGGAGGCGTTCGATGGCTGGTTCGAAAGGTTCATAAGGCGTGGTCTACGTGAGTTGGCAGCATCGCCGAGTTATATTGCATTAAGCATCATTCACCTTGGCATGCTGACAAAAACGCTTTGCGATGGAGCAAATCGCCACCTTCCGCATCGTTTTTACCATAATACACTGTTCGTCGAAGCTAAAGGAGTTTCCAGCAAATGCCACGTTCCGCCTCATTCGTCATCGCGCGAACGATCAGAGCTTGGCACCGACTGCCCCTTACGAGAGAGGAGGCGACGATCGCAGGGCCGGAGCGGCGTGAAAGCTTCTTGTACGACGGACATTTTGTCCGTCGCGAGCATGTCGACCGCGTCTCCACCGATCAAGCCACGCCAAGCGGAATGGAGCGATCAGTGCCTGGCACTGATTTGGTTCTGATTTGGTTGGCGCAGATAGCCGCGAATCGTGAGCGAAACTCGGCCGTCGAGTGCCACAACTCGCATTGGGCCAGATTGGCGGGATGGCGGGTTGGCGGGTTGGAATGCCGCAGAGCGATCAGTGCTTGGCACCAATGAGATCACGTGGCCAATCGTAGGGCTGGCCCGGCCGTCGCCTTTGGCTCGGCGGTAAACGAATGCGCGAAGACGATAGAAGCGGCACAAGTGGCTGGCGCCGATTGGCCAGTTGGCTGAAGAAACGGCCGCTGATGCGTTGTCACGGAGCGCAATAAAAACGCCGAGCCGCCGCGGACGAATCTACGGGGCTCGGCGTCGCAACCAGGAAGTTTCAGCCCGGGCGGATCGATGCCAGTGGCGATGATCGACTCACCGCCGCTCGCGGCCCGGTTAGTAGGGCGATCCCACACCCGGATCGACGTCGCCGACCATGTGCAGGTGGTTGTGATCGATGTAGACCACTTCCACCGCGTCTTCATCCCGCAGCGTATGCGGAACCGGCCAGCCGACCCGAGTCGTCTCCGAGAAGTAGATGATGCACTTGTAGTGGGCGTGGTGAAGCTGCGCCGGCCCGATCAGCGGGTAGACGCGGGGCGGATCGACGTAGTCGGCGATCTTCTGCTTGACGATCCGAACGTTGTTGCGTTGCACCTCGTGCAGCAAAGGCAAGCCGCCTTCGCTCGGTCGTGCTCGTTCGAACGCTCGCATGACCTCATCGTCGCTCGGCTCATCCAACGCGACGGCGGGGCCGCCCGAGGTCAGAGGGCCAAGGATCGGCACTTTGTCGTACCGCTCGGCGATCCAAAACTCGTCTTCTTTCTTGTCCTGGAAGTACGGACTCACCGGAATCGGCACACCCAGGAAACCCATGTCGACACCGTGGGTGATTCCGAGGCATCCGGTGCTGGAAAGTCCCATCAGGCCGAGGACCAATCCGACCAGGGACGAGGCGAGATTGCGTTTCATTGTCTTCTTCCTTGATTGCTCCGATGGTTGCTACTCCAGTTATCGTGATAACCTGGGTGGAACTTTCGGGTTTTTCCGAGAGTGCCGCGAAAAAGTCTTGTGCCGGCTGGGCGGATGGCAACGCCGGCCTCCCATTCCACTGTCTCGGGAAAAAGTCGATGAGCACCGGAAACTCAGCGTTGGGGTTGCCGCAGATGGGCCTGGAACGGCGCCATGGATGGGCCGCCACAGACCGTCATAACCATCAAATCAGCAAGGGTTTGCGATCCGATCGCCGGCCGCGTTCGGCGCTGGCCGCCCTGGCGGGGCTGGTGGCGTTGATCCTGTTCCTCCCGACACGCCCCAACGCTCCAAACACGCTGGTCCATGGGGCGGAAGAACCGGCCGCGTGGCAACAGCCTCCATGTCCGTGGAATCTTTCGGCGCTCGGCGTCACTCGACGAGGCACCCTTATTCCCTACTGGTACACAGCGGACGACCTCGATCGGGCGACTTCGCGGATTCGAATTCTGGTGATCTGTGGTGGCGATGCCGCAAGCGCCACCGGGCCGGCGGCCGCTCCGCAAGTGGCGCGGGCCATCGTCGACTGGTTTTCGGCCTTGCCCGAGGATTCGCCGATTCGCCAACGCGTGGCGCTGTCCATCGTCCCGTGTTTGCTCCCCGATGCGTTAACCGGACCCCCAACCAATTCGACTTCGACCTCGCCAACAGCCCCCGCCAAGGCCCCCCCCGCGGCAACGAAGGCGGGCGCCAAGCCACCCGCCCAGCCACCCGCCCAGCCACCCGCCAAGTTGCCGCCGGAAACGTCGAAGTCGGCGAGCCCGTTCGCAAGCTCGCCGGCCGACAGTTATCCGCCGCAGGGGCCGGCCTATTTAAGCGAAACGGCGCCGGAGGCGGCCTATCTGTGGCGCTGGCTCGGCATGTTCGGCCCGGATTTGGTGGTCGAAGTGCGTAGCGGCGCCAACGCCGGCTGGGCGGTCGCGTCGAACATCGGCCAGACTGCCAGCGCAGGCGGCTCGACGCAGGGACGCGACGCCAAAGGAACCGCCAACGCGTTGGGGGCACCTCTGACCGAGCATAACCGAGCGGCTTGGCAGGCGGTGGCGAAGAGCTTGCGTGCCAAGGTGGGCGGAGTGCCCGACGACGCTTTGGTCGCCGTGGCGCCTCGAGTTCCGCCGGCCGAGGTCGGCGCGATCCCCGCGCTCCGGTTCACCTGGACACCGGTCGCTGGCCAGACGCCCACGAAACCCGCCGCGGACGCGACGCCCGCTGCGGACCGCTCGCGGGCGGAGACGGCGGCTGTTACGGCCGCGTTGGCCGATTTGCTGGCTGCGTTACCCCAAGCGACGGCGCTCGCGCCGTCGGCGGCACGGGCCGAGTTACGGCGGCGCGCCGAGCGGTCGCCAAGGGCCGTGGCGGAACTGCTGGCTCAACATTACGGACATACGTTGCCGCAGGTCGAGTATATTCCGGCGGTGGCCATGATCGGCCGTTTGCGGCTGTCGGAAGCGCTAGCGCGCGCGGAGAAAACAGCGGAGCGGACGGCGTCGAACGCTGCCGTCCTGGCCGACTTGGAGCGGATCGCGGCTCCGTTCGCGGAGAGGCGTCAGAGCGCCGAGCCGAAATCGGGAAGCGGTCAGTCGGGCCACTTGCTCTTCGTCGCGCTCGCCGATCACCTTGCGCAACTACCAGGCGACGATGTCTCCAAGCGGCGGGAACGGTATCGCGAGCTGGTGGTGGCCGCCGCCAACCAGGCGTTTGACAAAGAGGGTCGGCCCCTGCCGGCCATGCCGTTCCATGCCGAAATGAGCGACGCCGTGTTCATGGGCGGACCGATTCTCGCAGCCGCCGGTCGACTGACGGGCGAACGACGTTACTTCGACGCCGCCTTGGGCCATTTCGATTTTATGGCGGCCAAGGTCATTCGCCCGGACGGAATCTACCGCCACTCGCCGCTGGACGAATCGGCGTGGGGGCGGGGCAACGGATTCCCGGCCTTGGGAGTGGCCTTGATGCTGTCCGAATGGCCTGAGTCGGAACCGGGCCGAGATAAATTGATAGCCGCGCATCGACGGCATCTCGCCGCCCTGCAGCCCCATCAAGATCCGGCGGGCGAGTGGCGGCAGGTTGTCGATCGACCGGAAAGCTACCGCGAATTCACCGCGACCTGCATGATTACCTTCGCGATGATGCGCGGCATGCGACTGGGATGGCTCGACCGCCACTCGTTTTCCCGCGCGGCGGACCGAGGATGGCAGGCGATTCTAACTCGCGTGGCCGACGACGGACGGCTGGTGGACGTCTGCACGGGAACCGGCAAGCAAACCAGCTTGCGGGCCTATTACGACCGCGAGGCGCTACTCGGCCGCGATCCCCGCGGCGGAGCGATGGCGCTGCTGGTGGCAACGGAGCGCATGGAGTTCGTCGCGGCTCAGGCCCGTTAGATGAACTCGCTGAGCAGTTCCTTTCGCGGCGCGGCGATGACCGTGCGTTCGACAAGCAGTCCTTTCTTTTCGATGACCGCCGCCGCGATCCGCGCGGCCTCTTCCACGGAGGCCACGTCGCCGGTGAAAGTCACGAAACCTTTGCCGCCGATCGCCATGGCCAAATGCAGCGTCACGAGCTGAATGTTGGTCGCCTTGACTGCCGCGTCCGCCGCTTCAATGATCGACGCGACACTGAACGACTCGACCACGCCGAGCGCGCGTAGTTCGGGCAGATGGCCGACGCCGCTGATGGCGGGAAACACGGATGGGTGGACATTGGGAATCACGAAATGATCGACGAGCGTGTGCGCGGCCGTGCGAATACCAGACTCGATGCTGGCCTGCACGGCGTCGACCGACCCGCTGATCAACACCATGTACTTGCCCGGGCATATGGTGCGGTTCACCACCAATTCGACATTGGCCGCTTTGAGGATCGAGTCGGAGATTTCGAACCCCTTGGCGATGCTCGAAGTCTCGATGATGCCGATCGCGTTGCCTTTTTTCATAGTCGCACTTCGGATTAAGACGCGGTGATGGTGACGTAGCGGCTGTCGATGGCGGAAACATGGCCGGAGATGCTGGCATGCACCGGGCAGCCAAGCGCCTTTTCGTCCACGTTGCCGATCACGTCGCCGCGGCGGACCGCGTCACCGACCTGGACGGTCGGCTTGGCGGTTTGGCCAATGTGGGCGGCGAGCGGGATCGTGACCATGCGTGGCTGCGGATTGGTTCGGGCGAATTCGGCCTTGCGGTCGTACGGTTTCAGTCCCAGGCGCTGGTAGAGCGTTTCGATCGGGATTTCACGTCCCTTACGCGCTGGATGCGGCGGTAGGAACAGATCTTCCAACTCTTCCGCCGTGCGGCTCATCTTGTTCTCGCGCAGCAGCGCCTTGGCATCCACGCAGATATTCTTCGGATCGAGCTGTTCGGGGCAGGCGATGAGCGAGCAGACATTGCATTCGCAGCAGTACTGCGCCCAGAGACTCGCCCGCGCTTTCGATTCGCCCGTCATCAGCAGCGTGCGCATGACGCGATGCGGTTGAATCGGGTAGCCGAGAATGTATCGCGGGCAGAGCTCCGTGCAGAGCGAGCATTGGTCGCACTGGCCGTGGCCGACGCGCGTGTATTGCTCGCGCGGAGAGATTTTGCGTTTCACCAGGTAATGGTCGCGGGGAAGCGGAATCAATCCGCCCATGGTTTTCGCGATTGGATCGTCGATCGACTTGGCGACGCCGCCCATCATGATGCCGCCGGTCAGCACGATCGGGTCGCTGACCGAGCAGCCACCCGCGAGCGTCAGGCAGTCGCGAATCGAAGTTCCTACCGGCACGATCGTGGTGATCGGTTTGCCAACCGCTCCGGTGACTGTGACGTACTTGTCGATCACCGGTTGGCCGGCGATGGCGTCGGCGACATTGACGATCGTCTCGACATTGTCGACAACGCAACCGACCGACAGCGGAATGCCGCCGGGCGGAATCTGTTTGCCGGTGGCCTCGTAGACGAGCACGTATTCATCGCCGGCCGGGTATACGTCCTCGTAGACGAGAATGTTGTAGCCGCGGCGCGAGGCCTCCGGCCGATAAGATGCGATCACGTCCTCGTTCTTGCGTTTCACCGCGAGCGTGACTTTCGACGCCCCGGTGATTTCCTGCATGATGGCCAGACCCGCGAACATCTTTTCACGGTCCTGCCGCATCGTTTCGCGGTCTTTGGCGAGCAGCGGTTCGCATTCGGCGCCGTTGGCGATGATATGCTCGACCTTCGAATCGAGTTTTTTGTACGTGGGAAACCCCGCGCCGCCGGCGCCAACGACGCCCGCCGCGCGAATCCGTTCCAACATCTGCTGACGATCCACGTCCGCGTTCCTCCCCTAACTCAAGGCAGCCATGGACGGCGGCGAAAACCGCCGCGTCACCCGAGACTGGGCGAACTTTGCCGGTCAGCCCGGAAAAACGGACTGAGCGGCCAACGTCACACTGTACTTCGCCTTCCAAACCTTGGCGAGGGACTCAAAAGGCGTATTTCACCATCCAATCGAGAGTGACCGCTTCGCCAGGCGCGTCGGGCACGAGCAGGGAATCCGGGATTTGGCCGGCCCGCAAGTCGTGGTAAAGCGTGCGCCAGACAGCGATCTCGAGCCCCGTCGTCAGTTGCGGGGAAAGATCGACCAGGACGTTGGTGTAAATCGAATGGTTTTGGATTCGGCCCACCAGACTGTCGCGGTTCTGCGGATCATCGATGCCGATTCCGAGGTTTGAGTGCCAGCACGGGCTCCAATCCCAGCCCAGTTCCACCCAACCGCCTGTGCCACGGATCGACACTCGGCGACACGGACAGACGCCCTGGCCGATACCCCCCAGGTAGGAACTGAGGTTCGCGCCGCGGAACAGTTCGCCCCGCACCCGCCACCAATCTGCCGGCCGCCATTCGACATCAAGATTCACCGACCAGGTGATGAATCGCGCGTCGTCCTCGGGGGGCAGGAGCGTGGGCGGCGGCCCCACGGTCAGGAAATCGAATCCAGACTCGCCGATGTGGCCGGAGATGCCAACTTTGAGCGGACTGATGCGTTGCCCGCCCGGCCCCGCTCTGGCCGGACCGGCAGCCCACTGCATGCGGCCTTCGCAAACAGGCCAGCCGGCCGTTTCGCGGCGAATGCCGGGATCCGTGGGAAAATCGGTCACCACGTCCTGGTTCAGGGACGCTTGCAGGGTGAAGCCGCCGCCCTCGGGCCCGAGCCATTGACGTTCGGCGCGAAACTGGGCCCGGCGGAAACCGATGTTCCCCGCGTTGTAACCCGCCGCGTAATTGATCGTGCTAGGGGTCAACGGAGAAATGACGTCCTCGGCCTGTCCCGCCAGCAATCGCCACTCGCTATCCTTCACCTCAAGGTAGGCCAACCGGAGTAGCACACCGGCGCGGTTTTCGTTCACAAAGCTGCCTTGGAAGTCGATTTCCACGCGGCCCGCAGTGGTCGAATCGGCCCAGTCAGGCAGGCCCGGCCCCGCGAGATTCATTCCGAATCGGCTGCGACGGCCGTCAACCGCGAACGCATCCTCGCCCTGCTCCTCGCCGGAGAGCACGAACAGCGTGTAGGTCCCGGGATTCGTTCGCGATGTCGAGTAAAGCATGTCGACCCACAAAGCGCCGTAAGGTTTAACGGTCACGCCAGTGGCATGCCCCGTGTCATGGACATGTTTCTCGAACGCCGGAGGCGGGGCCATGTTCGCTTCCGCCGCCGTCGGAAAGGTGCCGTCGGGAATCGTGCCGCTGGGGATCGTGCCGCTGAGCACCGGGGTTCCGTGCACCGGGGTTCCGTGCATCGGAACGCTGGCCGGTTCCACGGCGAACCTGAGGTCGCCGGCGCTGTCGGTGTTCACCGTGGTGGCGCGCCTGAGCGCAGTGTGGCTGTCGAACGCGGAGGCACGCGCCGAGTTGGGTGCCGAGTTATGCGTTGGGGCACGCGTGGAGTTGGGCGCCGAGTGACTCGCGGAGTTGTACGCGGAGTCGCCAGGGAATCGAGGCACGACGCCGGGAGCGACCGCGAAAGGGACAGTGTGTTCATCACTCACCATGGGCAGCCTTTCCGGCGCCGACGGTTCCGCGGCGGGCGCTAGGCCAACCAGGACGAACGCCACGGCCAGCAGCGTCGCGGAGGCGGTCGCGGGCAGGGGCGGGCGAGGAGCGATCATGGTGAGCGTCGACATTCGTGTCGTCAGGGGGGGACAAGTCGGCGTGCACTCGGTGGGGTGGCTTGATCCCTGGCGGCAGTCAACCAACAGGCGGCGGGGAACGGTCGTAGGGACTCCGCCGTTCTTTCCCCCCATGCGGATCGCATCGACGCATCGCGCAGCCGCGCTTGACAATTCATCCGGGCCGCCGTGCGGCCCTTGGCAACCCGCAACCTCACGGTCTGCTGCTGGGAATTCCGTGCGATCGTGGCCGATTCCCGCACGGCGATTGGCTTTTCCGAATTTCCACGGGACCGCTACAATCGCGGCCTAGGACGGTCGCCTTACCGATCAGGGCGGCTTGCCGGATCAGGGGAATTCTGCCGGTTCCCTCCTTCCCGTTTTTTGGGGAGTCGACCGGCAACTGAGGGAAATGCGTGCGACCGAGCGGGCAACGCGAGTCGCAAGGGAGGCGTTGGGGGCATGGCTGGCGAGGAAGCGGGCGGCATGGGCGAGCAGCGGGACGAGCGGGAATATCGCGGAAGGCTGGCAGCTGACGCGCATACCGTGGTCGTCAAAGTCGGCACGCGCGTGCTGACCGATGAACGGGGCTACATCGATCGTCGCCGAGTGGGACATTTGGCCGAGCAATTGGTCGAATTGCGGCGAACGCGGCGGGTGGTGCTGGTGAGTTCCGGGGCGGTCGCCGCAGGCATGAGTACGCTCGGATATACGAAAAGGCCAGGCGATTTGGCCGAACTGCAGGCAGTGGCCGCGGTCGGTCAAGCCAAGCTGATCGAGGCGTACAACGACGAATTTCGCAAGCACGCCGCACCGCCCGGACCGGCGGTTTACACCACGGCGGACTCGGCCGGCCACCACCCCAATCCATCACCCGAGTCACAACCCGCGGCAGGCGAGGTACCCGCGACAGGCGCCGCCCCCGCCGCACCCGCACCTGCGGCCGCCGCGTCGGCCGCCGCGTCGGGCGCGGCTGTTTTCCATGCGGCCCAGGTGCTTCTGGGAGCGGACGATTTTCAAAACCGGGTGGGTTACCTGAATGTTCGCAATACCTTAGTTCGATTGCTGGAATTCCCGAACGTGATTCCGGTCATCAACGAGAATGACACGGTGTCGGTCGAAGAGCTGCAGACGACTTTCGGGGACAACGACAAACTCGCAGCGCTCGTAACGAACTTGCTTGCCGCGCCGCTGCTAATCATCCTATCCACGGTAGACGGTCTGCTGGACGAGCACGGGGCGGTGGTTTCGGCGGTGACGCGGTTTGACGATCGGATCCTGGGTTTAGTTTGCGATCAGAAAACGGGTTACAGCAAGGGAGGAATGGCGAGCAAGCTGAAAAACGCTCAATTGTGCGCCCGTTCGGGAGAAACCGTGGTGATTGCCAACGGTCGCCGGGAGCATGTGCTGACGGGGCTGGTGAAGGGTGAACCGCTGGGGACGCTCTTCTTTCCGCAGTCCAAGCCGGTCAGTGCGCTGAAGCGGTGGATTGGGGCGCCGGCCACATCGCGCGGGAAGATACTGGTGAATTCGGGGGCTCGGACGGCGGTCGAGCGTCAGGGGGGGAGTTTGTTGGCGGTGGGGATTGTGGCGGTCGAGGGCGAGTTCCAGAAGGGGGATGTCGTCAGTCTATGTTTCCTGGGGGAGGAACGCGGAACGGAGTCGATGCGGGAATTTGCCCGGGGGCTGACCAACTACTCGGCGGGAGAGCTGTCCCGCATTAAGGGTAGTCAATCGCAGCGGATCGCGGAAATTTTGGGGCATCGGCCGTACGAGGAGGTCATCCACCGGGACAACATGGTCTTGGTCGGGTAGGTTTTTTCGCTACGATGCGATTGTGACTGGGCGTCGTAAGAGGCGGTTTGGGAACGGTTTCGGGAAATTGGAAGCGGCGAAAAACAAAATTCACCCCGCTCGCCTTGCTTGACTACATTATGTCGACGGGCCGATCGGACGATGAAAAACTACGGCGCGCTAGCGTCGGGCTATTTCGTCCAGGGACAGGACAGTTCGAGGTTTAAACCTCTTAGGTTGGGAGCGTGTGTCACCGGTGAAACTCGATCGCATTTTAGCCCCGTACTCGCCGCCCCAAACGAACCTTGTCGACGCGCTTCGATATTGGACGGAGCGGCAGTCCACTCAGCGAGCCTTGGCCGGTTGGAACGGGGAGGAAATCCAGGAGCAGTGGACCTACGCCGAATTGGAACTGCGAGCGCGGACCGTCGCGGCCCGCCTGCAGGAGATTGGGGTTCGGGGCGAGCGGGTGTTGCTGCTCTATCCGCCGGGACTCGACTTCGCCGCTGGCCTGTTCGGGTGTTTCTACGCGGGAGCGGTTGCGGTTCCCGCGTATCCGCCGCGACGCAACCGGAACATGGAACGCATCCAGACGATCTCGGACGATTGCGCCGCGAAAGTCGCGTTGACGGTCAGCGATGTGACCGATCGCATGCAAGACGGTCTCTTGGACGAGGCGCCGCGGTTGCGCGACTTGATCTGGGTCGCGACCGATCGTTTGGATCGGGGCAACGCCAACCAGTGCCGGACCGAGTCGTTGCGCGGCGACGACTTGGCGGTGCTTCAGTACACGTCCGGCTCGACCGGTTCGCCCAAGGGCGTGATGCTTACCCATGGAAATCTGGTTTTTAACACCTGCCTGATCGCTCACGCGTTCGAACCCGCCCGCGATGGCATCGGTTTGAGCTGGCTGCCGACGTACCACGACATGGGGCTGATCGGCGGCCTGCTGAGTCCGCTGTTCATGGGCAAAAGCACGTTTTTGATGTCGCCGATGGCGTTCCTGCAAAAGCCGATTCATTGGCTGCGGGGCATCAGCAAGAACAAGGTACACATCAGCGGCGGACCGAACTTCGCGTACGACTTGTGTGTGCAGAAGATCACCGATGCCGAACTGGCGACGCTTGACTTGAGCTGCTGGGGAGTGGCGTTCAACGGCGCCGAGCCGATCCGGCCGAGCACGCTTGAAGCGTTCTGCCAGCGGTTTGAACCGGCTGGCTTCCGTCGTGAAGCGTTTTTCCCCTGCTACGGCATGGCGGAAACGACCTTGATCGTCACGGGCGCCTACAAGTTCCAGAAGCCGGTGACGCTGGTGGTGGACGGTCGCGCGTTGGACGAACACCGCGTGGTGCCGGTCGACACGAGCCATGCGTCCGCTCGCGAAGTGGTGGGCTGCGGCCACGTGTTGCCCGAGGAAGAAGTGCTCGTGGTTTCGCCCGGCACGTTCGATCCACTGCCGGATTACCAAGTCGGCGAGATTTGGGTCAGCAGTCCCAGTTGCGGGGCCGGGTACTGGAAAAACGCGGAAGCGACCGAGGCGACTTTCCGGGCCCGTCTGCGGGACGGTCGCGGCCCGTTTCTTCGGACGGGGGATCTCGGTTTCATTAAGGATGGCGAGCTGTTCGTCACCGGCCGGCTGAAGGACCTGATCATTATTCGCGGTGTGAACCGTTACCCGCAGGATATTGAGTTGACCGTGGAGCGTTCCAGCCCGCGGCTGCAAGCCGGCGCAGTGGGCGCGTTCGCGGTCGACATGCACGGTCGGGAGCGGCTCGTGGTGGTGGCCGAGGTGGAACGGACTCGCCACAAAGACTGGGGCGATGTGCTGCAAGCGATCCGTCGCAATGTTTCGGCCGAGCACGACATTCCGCCCGACGGCATTGTGCTCGTCCGATTTGGATCGATCCCGAAGACTTCCAGCGGCAAGATCCAGCGTCATGCGTGCCGGGACGAGTTCCTGCGCGGCGAATTGCAAGTTGTCGAACAGTGGTTCGTCTGGGACCAGTCCGCCAGTGCCCCTTCCAGCGCTTCCGGGACAGCGAATGCGGCTGCAGGCGCAGCGGGCGCGGCGGCTGCGCGGGACGACGCGGCGGTGCCCGACGGACCTGTGAACGAGGTGCTGTTGCGGTTGGTGTTCGACCAGATTCGCGTCGTGGCGAAAGAGCGAGCTCGGGATTTGACGGTCGACACGAACATCGTGACCGATCTTGGGCTCGATTCGCTCGAACGCGTCCAGATCGCCACCAACTTGGAAGAGACGCTCGGCGGCCGCTTCCCGGAGGAGACGCTGCAAACGATGTCGACCTGCCGCGAGGTCGTGTCGGCGATCGAAACCCACTTCGGACCGGAACCGCGGCGCTTGGCCGCGTTGTCTGTCGCGTCGGCGACCGTGCCCGCCGCGGGCGGCGCGGAGACTGCGGGCGACGCGCCCCGCGAAGTTCCGCTCGACTGCTACGATTTTTCCCGGATGCCCGAGTACCAGCGGTTGAAGCAGACGATGTCGATCCTGCAGACGACCGGGCTGCCGAACCCGTACTTCACGGTCCATGAGGGGATCACCTGCGACACGACCACCATTGGCGGTCGGAAGCTTGTGAGTTTCTCGACGTACAACTATCTCGGCATGTCCGGCGACCCGGTCGTGTCGCAAGCGGCGAAGGCGGCGATCGACCGGTTCGGCACGAGCGTTTCGGCAAGCCGGCTGGTGTCGGGCGAGAAGACCGTGCATCGCGAATTGGAGCGGGAGATCGCGGATTTCGTGGGTGTCGCGGATTCGATCGTCTATGTCGGCGGCCATGCCACGAATGAAACGACCCTCGGCCATCTGTTTGGCGCCGGCGACTTGATCCTGCACGATTCGCTGGCCCACAACAGCATCATCCAAGGCTCGTTGCTCTCTGGGGCCCGGCGTCGGCCGTTCCCGCACAACGACTGGCAAGCGGTCGACTCGATTCTGCGTGAAGTGCGGCATCAATACCGCAAGGTGGTGATCGCCATCGAAGGCGTTTACAGCATGGACGGCGACTTTTCGAACGTCCCGCGATTCGTCGAGGTGAAAAAGCGTCACAAGGCGTTTTTGTTCGTCGACGAAGCGCATTCGATCGGCACGATGGGCGCGACTGGCCATGGGATGTCCGAGCACTTCCAATTCGATCCCCAGGACGTCGATCTGTGGATGGGAACGCTGAGCAAGGCGTTTGGAAGTTGCGGCGGTTACATCGGCGGTTGCCGCGAGGTGATCGAGTATTTGAAGTACACGGCACCCGGCTTCGTGTACAGCGTTGGGTTGCCGCCCGCGAACGCGGCGGCAGCGCTCCAGGCGTTGCGGTTGTTGCAAGCCGAACCGCAGCGGGTGACCAAGCTGCGTCAGAATTCACGGCTGTTTTTGGAGCTGGCGCGGGCGAAGGGGTTGAATACGGGCTTCAGCAACGAGACGCCGATTCTGCCCGTGATTTTGGGGAACTCGGCGAACGCGTTGCGTTTGTCGCGAGCCCTCTTCGAACGCGGCATCAACGTCCAGCCGATTCTCTATCCGGCGGTGGAGGAGGAAAAGGCCCGGCTGAGGTTCTTCATGACTTCGCTGCACACGGAGCAGCAGATCCGTGACACCGTCGAGGCGGTCGCCCAAGAGCTGATGAAGATCGACCCGCGGTACCGCCCGCTTGCGGCGAGCGCCTAGGCTCAATACCGCTCGATAATCGCCTCGTCTTGTTGGCTCTCAAGTTTGTGCGTGACGGAAGCGCAAGGGGTGAAGACGCTCGGAACCACCCCAGGCCCGGACAGTTGTCCCTGGTGGTGGAGGGCCATTCTCAATCTGTGGTGGCGCTTCCGAAGGGCACTTGGGGCAGCCACGGGTTGAATTTCTCCAAGCCATTCCCATTGGCCATGCTGAGGTTGCCCCGCGGTGGCTACACTCGGCGAT
>CAIXSC010000481.1 GCA_903921945.1 uncultured Planctomycetaceae bacterium | reverse complement strand
TTTCGCAACACTCGTCCATTCCACGATCAGCCGGATTTCGATCAGGAGGTCCATCGCGTGATTCGAGAGCTCGTCGAATTCCATCTTCGTGCTCTTCGTGCTCTTCGTGCTCTTCGTGGTTGCTCCAACGGAGTTCTAGGGCCAACGCGCTGCGAGCGAACAATCGTCAGGCGATTTCCAAGCGGGTTCGTTCGCCCGCTCGGACGCACAGCCTTGTTTGTCACGGTCGCCGCATGGTCCCATGGCAGACAAGTGGATCGCGACGGTCGGTGTATCACGAAGTACACGAAGAGCACGAAGAGCACGAAGGTTTCAGACCACGAAGTGTTGGATGCCATCTTTCAGTTTGGTCGCGTTGAAGTTCGTCAATCGTCCGATCTTCACCCCGGCCCATTTCATGCAGGTCAACCGTTGGGCCGCATGAATGCCCCTGATTTTCGCGACACTCGTCATTTCGGAAATCCGCTCGTTTTCGATCAGGAGGTCCATCACGCGATTCGAGAACCTCGTCGAATTCCATCTTCGTGCTCTTCGTGTCCTTCGTGGTTGCTCCAACGGAGTTCTGGGGCCAACGCTTCGAGCGAACGAGAGTCAGGCCGAGTTCCACGAACGGTTCGCGGATTACCGCGGGTGGCCTTTCATCGAGGCGTTGAAACGCCTCGCTACCATCGGTTGTCGCTACGCGACCGAACGACCGGACTTAGCCGCATTTCCGGGAGCGATGAAGGAAGTGCGAGAGACAGGTCTCCCATCCACCCCGCGTACGACCATTGCGACATGGACACGGGGCCTTTATGGTTTACCCAAGTGGGGAGTTATCCGCGCAATCGCTCGCTAGGACGGAACCGAATAGGCGTCTGTCATGATCGGCTCACGCGCTCGACAGGCGGCTCGACCGCCGCGTTAGGCGGG
Organism: uncultured Planctomycetaceae bacterium; assembly: GCA_903921945.1. Classification (GTDB taxonomy): domain Bacteria; phylum Planctomycetota; class Planctomycetia; order Pirellulales; family Pirellulaceae; genus CAIXSC01. The sequence goes on along the minus strand of CAIXSC010000481.1, from coordinate 6,270 downwards.
GAGCCGTCGAGCGTGCTGCGCCCAGTCAATCCAGTCGGCAACTTCGTTGAGATCCGGTCGCGAACTGCCCCGCAGAATCTCTTCCGCCTCGCGAGTCGACAAGAACGGTTCGATGATTTCAAACAGCGTCGCGGGGTCGACGGCCGCCAAATCGTCCGGGTCGGACACGCCGCTGGCGACCAGAATCTGCGCATCATGCCCGCGTAGCTCGGGCACACGACACATCAACTCGGCTTGCTTTTGCCACTGCTCGACCGCCTCTGCCGTGAACTGCTTCCCGCCCATCCGCGCGGCGAGCTTGGCGGGGTCGGCCCGCAAAAGTTCGCGGACGGTCTTCACATTCAGCGCCTCGAGCCGTCTGGCAAGCTTTTGGCCAATCGATGGTGACTCGACGATCTCGCTGTCCGGCTCAAGGTGGAATCGCAGCTCGGCCGCTCTCGCCGCACTTTTGGCCGCCGCGGCCGAAGCATCACGAGCCACGGATCCTCCCGATCCGTTCGCATCCCGACCATTCGGACCCGACGCTTTCGCTGGCTCCCCACGCGTAGTTTCTCCACGCTTGCTCTCTCCACGCTCATTCTCACCGCGTGACTGCTCACCGCGTGACTGCTCACCGCGTGACTGCTCGCCGCGTGACTGCTCGCCGCCAGACTGCTCGCCGCGTGTTGGCTCGCGGCGTGGCGGTTCGGGACGCGCGTTGTCGCGTGGCGTTGGCTCGGACTGAGCGTGTGCCTCGGTGGCGCTTTCGCTTTTGTCATTCGCGTTTCGCTTGCGGCGGCGCAGCTTGGGTACTGCCGCCTTTACTTTGTTGGCCGTTGTCGCCGCGCCTTGCCAGACCCGTGTCGCGACGCCTTGCAGCGCGCGGGACATTCGTGCGCGGATGGCGAAGCGGCTCCCGGATGGCTTCTCGGTCGGAACCAAGTTCGAGTCACCGGTGGCGGAGTCGTTTTCACGCTCGCCGTTCTCCGTATTCAGATCGTTCGCAAGATCATGGGAACTTGGCGAGACGCTGGGAAAGTCGTTTTGGCGAGCGGGCGTGTCGCTTGGCTCCGCGGCTTCTGCGGGGCGACCGCCGTATCGGCTCGCCGCCGCGCGGTGGCGGCGCGATGATAGCCCGACGGCGCTCCCGCGCGTGGCCATCGCTGGCCGTCGAGCCGTTGCGAAGCGGCCGGTTCCCGCCGACCTGGTCGCGCTCGTGGCGATCCGGGCGCCGCCGGTCCGCGACGCTAGCGCGTTCATTCCCACCGGGGCCATGGTTGGTCGATCGTCAGCGAACAACCAGCCGATGACGGGAATCTCCCACTGCAGGGCGCGGGCGAGCCATCCCGTTTCGCGATCGCGTTCCGGCGCTCCCTGGCCGTGCCGGGCGCCGGTGACTTTCGCGGGCGTGGCATCCAATTCGCGCAGCGGGACTCGGAGCACTTGCTGGGCGTGCAGCTTGCGGACCAGCTTTTCGTCCGCGGGCAGGCTTTCCAAGGCTTTGCCGGTCCGGCGGACTTCTTCGAGGATGTCTTCGAGCAGATCCTGTTCGTTCTCCTCGTCGTAGCGGTTGGCGACCCAGCGCATCGGGGCTTTGACGGTGGCGAGCACCGTTTCCACGACCAACTCGCACATCGGTGGACACGACCCCGCTTCCACGAACGCTCTCTCCAAGACTCGAGCGATCGCGGCGGCCGAGAAGCCGATCATCTGGGCCAAGCGGTCTTTGCATTCCTGGTCCAGCCCCAGGGGTGGATCCGCGACGCCGCGTTCCAGATGGTAATGGTCGAGCAGCGGTTCGTAGTGCGCATTGGCGAGTTCAGCGCCCTGCCGCAACAGCCGCGCGAGCCAGTCCGGGCCATCGTGAAGGGTCAGCGACGGAAAACCACCCTGGTCGGTCACCAGAATGTTCCGCAGTTCGTCGTAGGTGTTCGCCACGCTCCATTCGATCGCTCGATGGACGCGTCCCTCTTCCTCGCTTTGCGCCGTGTGCAGCGGCATCATCGGATCGGCGATGTAGTGGCCGAGAATTCCCGCCGTGTGGACCGCTTCGCTCCAATACTGCCGCCGCAATGCCATCACCAAGCGTTCGTACCAAAGCTGCGAAGTGCGGATAGCGCCGCCCCAGCCGTTTTCCCGCACATGCAGCACGTGGTTTTGGAAGTCGCGGAATTTGGTGTCCGGTTCCTTGGCGCCACGCAGGTATGGCTCGTAGTAGTTCAAAAACAGATCGCGCCAGCCGTCGGCGTCCGGGCAGCGCAGCAACAACAGGGCGTCCATCGCCAGCCGGTGGTGAGTCCCCGGACACGCGGTGGCGACGACCAAACGATGCAAAATGCCCATGGCCCTTGTTCCTCCGTGAACGAACCAACTGGCGATCCTATACCGGGTTCACCCGGTTGATGGAATAGAGATTTCCTCGCTTTTCCCGCAAAAGGCCCTGGCTCCCGGATATCCCGCAGATCCGTTTTCGGACGGGTGCTCAGTAGGGGAACGTTTCGTTGACTTCGGCTTGCGACAATTCGACCAGAAACGTGCCAAGCCGCTCGACGAGAATCTCCATCATTTTGCGGCCTTTGTCAGCGGAGGCGGCGTGGGGGTACCCGGAGCCGCTGTTGGTCGTGAGCAGATGCCAGGGGCGAGTGAGTCCGACCCAGCCGCGATTCATCGCTTCGAACCGCGTCTGCGCCTGGCGGCCGTCATCGGCGGCCAAGCCACCGTCCGGGTTTTTCGCCACCAAGTGCGGGAAGTAAGCGAGTCCGAACGACGTCTCCATTTCGCCCGCATGGTCGTCGCGATGCTCGAACACATCATGATACCGGTCGCTGAACGCCTGATACCAATTGCACAGGAACAGGTGGGCCGGTGTGCGACCGTAGAGCTCCCGCAAGAGCGGCTTCAGGTCGTTGCCGCCATGGCTATTGAGCAATACGATTTTGCGAATACCGCTTTGGGCGAGCGATTCGACCAAATCCTGGAGGACTCGGAAAAGCGTGGTGGGTTGGAGATTGAGCGCGAGCGGAAACTCCCGCAAGTTGCTCTCGGTGCCGTACGGGATCGTCGGCAAAAGCACCACTTTGGCGCCCTGGTTGTGAGCGAATTCACAGATTTTTTCCCCGACGGTGGTGCCTTCAAAAACATCCGTGCCGTAGGGGAGATGCAAATTGTGCGGCTCGGTCGCGCCGCACGGCAACACGGCGACCTCGTAGCGGTTCGCCTTTGTGTAGCCGTAGTTCGCTTCACTGAGAATCCAGGGGCGCATCGATAGGCTCCAGACGGGGCAAGCTGGCCGTTTGATGACTCGGATTACTTCAGCAAATCGGCCGGCTTCTTGCCTTTCTCGGCGCCGTTGAAGCTAAAGTTCCGCGGCTTGAATTCGCCCACCAAATCGACGGCCGATTTCGTGGCGATCTTGTCTTCCAGTCCGACCGCCCAGTAGCACGCGTTGACGAGTAGCCGGCGAGTGCCTTCCGTGGCGAAGTCGGTCGACGATCCCATCGTGGTCGTGAAGACCCGAGCCGCCTTGCCTTCCGCTCCCTTATAAGACTTGGTCCACGCGACCGGCATCATCGGATTGTTCTTGGGGCCCTCGACCGGCGCGTCGGTCGGCTTCATCCCGACCAACACTTGGCCCATAACCAGCGGCTGGCTATCGCCCGGCAACGGCAGCTTCACACCGTACACATCGGTCGGCCCCCACACATCGCCATCGGCGATTCCGCGGAGGATCGGGTGCCCCTCCTGCCCCTTCGCGATCAATCCCCGAGTACTTTCCTTGCCGTGATTGCCATGGTGGTTGATCCAGGTTTCACCGAGCACTTGGCGGCCGAAACCACCATCAAACTCTTTGCCATTCCAAGTGTACTTCTTGTACTGGGATGGCCCGCCAATGTTGAACGCGTGGGTGGCTGTCCGCAGGCCGACAATCGGCCGGCCCGATTCGACATAGTCGACGATATGCTTCATTTGATCGTCGGGCAGGTTGCGGAAGCGAGTGAAGATCACCATCAGATCCGCCGTCTTCAGCGCTTCCAAGCCCGGGATGTTGTTGTTCACGTTCGGGTCGATCATGCCGGTCTTTGGATCGATCGCGAACAAGACGGTGCATCGGAAGCCATGGTGCTTCGACAGGATTTTCGCCAACGCGGGCAAGGTTTCTTCGGAACGATATTCCTCGTCGCCGCTGACGAGCACAACGTGCTTGCCTTTGCCCGGTCCCTCGCCGCCTTCGAACACGATCCACTGCGGGTCGTCGGCAAACGCGGCTGGAACAAGTCCACTCAAGCTGGCAACCACGGCCAGGAGCATCGTCCACGCCCAACCGCGAGCCGCCGGCCGCGTCTTCCCCGCTTGACGAACCGCCACTCCCCGCATCGTTTCCCTGTTCGCCATTGCCGCCTCTCTCCCTTTCAAGTGAGTAAACCCGTCCACGTGACGCGTAGCTTAGTCATCCCACGCAGCGCCGAAAAGCCATTGGCCCACGGGAAATGGAATCACTCGCAATGCGTGACGCATGTTGCCGTCCGCCAGCCCAACGAATGGGAATGCCGTGCCGTTAGATCGCGGCGAGGACGCTCTTTGTCCCGCCTTCGCAGAGCGAACGTCGGATCGATCGATGCGGACTACGTTCCCATGGGCGCGGGTGGGCATTTGCCGGGCATTTGTGGGCATTTGAAGGCATTTGTCGGGTCGCCCGCACGCCTCTATTGGCTCTACAGGCTGGCGATGGGGCGGCCTTCGCTGAAGGTCATGGGGCGGCCGATTGGCGTGAGATGCTCTGTTTGAAAATCCACGCCTAACCGCCGTAGCACGGTGGCGTGGACGTCGGCCACGGTTCGCGGGTCGGCGATATCGTCGGTCGATGGCCTGTCCAGCCCGCGCGGTTCGGGCGACGTGGCGCCGATCACTTGTCCGCCTCGAAACCCGCCGCCCGCCACGGCGAGCGTGAATCCGTGGGGCCAGTGGTCGCGGCCGCCAGCCGGGTTGATCCGCGGCGTGCGTCCAAACTCGCCGCCGCACAGCACGATGGTGTCGTCAAGCAGTTGTTCGGTTTCCAAGAACGATAGCAACGCGGCGAAGGCCGGATCGAGAATCGCGGCCTGCGTCCGACAGCCCTCGTGGTTGGAAACATGGGTGTCCCAGCCCGCGAGCGTCACTTCGACGCATCGCACGCCCACCTGCACCAGCCGCGCAGCCGCCAAACAGCCGCGTCCAAATGGCGTGTCGCCAAACTTCTCGCGAACGTCAGCCGGCGCCTCCCGCACATTGAACGCCTTCAATTGGTCCGAGGACATCATGCGTTGCGCGTTTTTGAGCGTCGTCGCATGCAAGGTCCGTCCGCTATCCAGGTTGCGGAGCCGCCCGCGAGCGAACGCCGGCTCGACCACGTTCGTCAGGTCGTCCATGCGTTGGCGGAAGCGGGCCTCGGGCACGCGGAGCGAGATATCGGGTACCGGGCCCACCGGGTCGCCTGTGCGAAACGCGTCGAATTGGTCGCCCAAGTACCCGCCTCGCGCTCCCCAGAGCCCCGGAAAAATGGAAATGTGCCGCGGAATCTCGATGTTGTCCGAGGTCTGATGGCACAGCACCGCGCCAAGCGACGGATGAATCAACGTCGGATCGGGACGGTATCCCGTCTTCCCCTGATACGTCGCCCGCTCGTGGTCCCCTTCCTTGCTCACAATCGACCGCACCAGCGACACTCGTCCCATTCGCTCCGCAAGCTGCGGGTAGAACGACGCGATCTTCACCCCGTCGACCGTCGTGGCGATCGCCTGGCTGTCGCCGCCAATTCGCGTGCCGGGGTGCGGATCGAACGTTTCGAGCTGGCTTGGGCCGCCTTGCAGCCAGAGCATAATCACCGAGCGTGCCGGCCGCCCCGTCACACCGGTCGCCGCCGCCGCTTCGACCGCGCCACTCGCCGTCCGCCCCGCCTCCGCACCCGCCCGAGCCTCGGGACGCTCTTCGGCTCGCGCTAGCCGCTCGGCGATTCCTGTCCACCATGTAACCCCCGCCCAACCGGCCGCCGCTCGCAGCAATGTCCGCCGCGCGGCGTGGTCGACCGAATGGCAGCCGGACAAGTTCGCAGAGGTGAACATAGTGGGGATGGAGTCAGGGGTTACGGGGTAAGGTTCAGGGGCGGCGTTTGGGTTTTAGGTTTCAGGTATCAGGTTTCTGGATTCAGGCGTCAGGTGTCAGGTCTCGGTGTCAGGTGTCGGTGTCAGGTGTCAGCGGTTACGGGTTGACGACCGGTTCGCCGCGAATCTGGGCGGCGATGTCCAGGCCAACCTT
>CAIXSC010000480.1 GCA_903921945.1 uncultured Planctomycetaceae bacterium | reverse complement strand
CCGTCGCCTTCGGCTCGGCGGTAAACGAAGAAAATACAAACAGGTTACATTTAGTTTAAGAGTGCTTGCACCAAGTCCCGTTCTGCCTTGGCTCGGTTCTGTGCCCGCGCGTGCCGGAAACGTTGGCGTCGCTCGAAGGGCGTCCGTAAAGCGGCGCCCGAGGCGCCGCACTCCAAAGGCAGCCATCGCCGCACCAGCAGCCATCGCCGCACCAGCAGCCATCTCACCGCCAACCGCCAACGTCCCACCAGATGCCATCGCACCCTGCACGCCTTTCCCGCGACGCCGACGGTTCCGGGACATGCGGTGTCGCGCCGAACCAATGCGGGGCGACCGAAGTCTCATGTCCTCTGAAGGAAAGTCGAATCGTCGGGGCTCGAACCGGATTGGCCTGCGGGTGTTGCATCGTCACGACCGACTCGGGACGAATTCCGGCATTCGGCTTTCAAACAGCCCTACGAGTCGCGGCCCTACGAGTCGCGGCCCTACGAGTGGCGGCCATTTCGGAGAATGCTGACGAGCATGGCGTGGAAGACCGGGGCGAGCGCGTCGTAGTCTCGGTCCTCGGCCTGGCAGAGCAAGACCAACGTGCGGTCGCGATGACGTAAGCTTAAAATTCGAGCCATCACGACAAAGTCGAGGTAGTAGAACCGCATCTCGAAGCCGATGATGTCGTGGTCTTCCAATCGCTCGGTGATGGAATCGGCTTCCAATTCGGCGTACTCGGTCCGCATCGTGCTCAGCGCCTCGCCGGCCAGCTCGAGCGGTTCGCCCTGCTCGTGGATCTGCAACACCCACATGCCGCCCTGCGGCGTCTGCAGGCCGACGGAATAAGGCGGCTCCAGCGACTGCTCGTCGGTGACCTGCCAGTTGTCCGGGTACAAGAACCGAATTCCATGTTGATCGTACGTGCGGGGCATGCGGTCATCCTGGTTGGGCCGACGGCCAGCGTCCACTCCGCACGCCAGCCAGTCGCTATTCTTAAGCCGCACAGGCTTGCGGGAAAACGGGACGCAAGCAGGAAAAATTCGCCGGTTGAAAAGCGCCGGTTGAAAAGCGCCAGTCGAAATACGCCGGTTGAAATTCGCCAGTCGACGGGGAGCCGCCGCTCACGATGGAAACGTTTGATGTTGATGTCGATGTCGATGTCGCCGTGCTGGGCTCCGGGTTCGCCGGCAGTATCGCGGCGCTGGGCTGCCACCAACTGGGCCTGCGGACGGTGTTGATCGATCGCGCCCGCCATCCGCGGTTCGCGATCGGCGAATCCTCCACGCCGGTTGCCAACCGAGTGCTGCGCGACTTGGCCGAACGCTACTCGCTGCCCCGCCTCGTGCCGCTCGCGAAGTTCGGTCCGTGGCAGCGTGCCTACCCGCAGTTGGGCTGCGGCTTGAAACGCGGATTCAGCTATTTTGACCAGCCGCGCGGACAACCGTTCTCCCCGGACCGTTCGCATCGCAACGAACTGCTGGTCGCGGCCAGCGCGGATGACGAAACGAGCGACACGCAGTGGCTGCGGGCCGATGTTGACACGTTTCTGGCTCGCGAAGCGGCAGCGGCGGGGATTCCGGTCTTCGAGGGCGTGCGGCTCGGCGCGCCCGTCCGCGATCCGCGGGGCGGCTGGCGGTTGCGAAGCGATCCGGAACAGCTTGCCATCCACGCGCGGTTTGTGATCGATGGCACCGGCGAAGCGGCGGTCATGGCCCGCGCCACAGGAGCCGCGCCGCGACTGGAACGGCTCCATACCCGGTCGCGGATGTTGTTTTCGCACTTTCAGGGCGTGGGTGCATGGGACGACTGGTTGCGGGATCACGGCGGCGATGTCGACAGCCATCCGTTTCGTTGCGACGACGCCGCCCAGCACATGCTGCTCGACGGCGCTTGGATGTGGCTGCTGCGGTTTCAACACAACTTGGCCAGCGTGGGGATCGCGATCGACGAGCGTCGCTTTCCGCTCGAACCGGCGATAACCCCCGAGGAAGAATGGCACGGGTGGTTGCGAGCGCATCCATCGGTGGCGGAGCTGTTGGCGAACGCGGAACTGGCCGCCATCCCTGGCCGCATGATCCGTTCGGGCCGCATCCAGCGCCGCGCCGGTGCGGCGGCGGGCGAAGACTGGGCCGCCTTGCCGAACACGGCCGGCTTTATCGACCCGCTGCACAGCACGGGGATCGGCCACTCGCTATGCGGGCTCGAGCGGCTCCTGGACATCCTGGGCCAATCCTGGGCACGGCCGGAACTCGCCGAGCGCCTTAACGACTACCAACGAATCATGTTCGAGGAGATCGCCTTGATCGACTTGCTGGTCGACGGTTGCTACCGCAGCCTGGGCGCGTTTCGCGCCTTCACCGCCTGGTCGATGTTGTATTTCGCCGCCGCCACAACCTACGAACACCGCCGCGCGGCGGCTGGCAGCGACGGGACGCGGTACGACAGCCGATTATGGTTCTTGAACGCGGACAACCCCGAGTTCCGCGCGATGGTCGCGACGCTCCACCGTCAGATCGACCGCGGCCGGCTTGATGAGACCGCATGGGAACGCACCGTGGCCGACGCTGTCCGTCCTTATAACCGCGTCGGACTCTTCGACCCCGATGCGCATAATCTTTACCGCTACACCGTCGCGCCGGAATGAACCGGGCAGCGGCCGCGGTCACGATGCGAATAAATACTCGAGCAACGTTGGCTTGACGTCGATCGGCGAAAGCACATCGGGCAACGGACGCTCGCGGAACGGCGAGATAAACACGGGCGACTCGTCGGCCGTCGCTGCCGGCAATCCGTGCGAGCCGCGAACCATTTCAGCATGGTCGGGAATCACCTCGAGCAACGCGCGGAAACCGAGCTTTCGTTTCAAGAGCGTCTTGGCGATCTTCAGTTTCGGCATCGACAATGCCGGGTCGATAAAGAGCTCGGCCGGATCGTACCCCGGTTTGCGATGGATATCGACCGTGCGGGCGAAGTCCGGTTCGCCGCGATCGTCCAGCCAATAGTAATAAGTGAACCACGCGTCGGGTTCGGCGAGCGCCACGAGCTCGCCCGAGCGCGGATGATCCAAATGCAGCTCGTGTTTCGTGGCGTCATCATAGACTTTCGCCACGCCGGCAACGTTTTCGATCACTTGGCGGACCGCGGCCAACTTCAAAGGATTGTTGACGTAAATATGCGCGACCTGATGGTCGGCGACCGCGAAGGCGTCGCTGGCGCCCGCATCGAGCAATTCCCGGCCCAATTCCACTCGCACCTGCAATAATCCCGCCTCGCGGAGCGCGCGGTTTAAATGCACAGGACGGCGCACCGCGCCAATGCCGTATTCGCTGAGGATGGCGACACGGTCGCCGCGCCGATCGCAGAAATCGAGCAACTGGCCGACGACCGCGTCGACCTCGCGGAGATCCGAGGCCACTCGCGCGAGGTCCGGTCCATGCCGCTGCAGTCCGTAATCCAGATGCGGCAGATAGACCAGGGAGAGTCGCGGCGAGTGCCATTCGGCGACCCGTTGAGCGGCGTCGGCGATCCATTGGGTGGAGGCAATCGTGGTCGCCGGTCCCCAGAATTGAAAGAGCGGAAAGGTGCCCAGTTCGGCTTGCAATCTTTCCCGCAGATTGGCCGGTTGGGCGTAAACGTCGGGCAGTTTCCGCCCGTCGCTCGGGTACATCGGCCGAGGCGTAACGCTCAGGTCGGCCGTGGAATACATGTTGTACCACCAGAAAAGATTGGCGGTGGTCACGCTCGGGTCGCGTCGGCGAGCGGCCTCCCAGATCTTTTCGCCGGCGACCAGTTTGTTCGACTGGCGCCAGAAGCGAACTTCGCAGTCATCGCGAAAGTACCAGCCATTGCCGACCGCTCCGTGGCCCGAGGGCCAAAGACCGGTCAGGTAGGTGGACTGGACGGAACAGGTCACAGCGGGCACGACCGGCCCGATCGTCGACAACCGGCCTCGGCGAGCGAACTCGGCGATTCGCGGCGTGTTCGGTCCGATCAGACTGGGCGTCAGCCCGACGACATTTAACACCATCAATCCGGGCATCGGTTCACTCGCCTGTTCCCAACGTCACGACAACGACCCCGGTTTTGCCTTCGCGCACGATCCCCAGTTCGACGGTTTCGCCGGGCCGCTTCGCTTCGACGGCCCCGAGCAGATCGTCGGCGCTGCGAACCGGCCGCCCGTCCACCGACACGATCATGTCCGCTCGGCTGCGGTCGATCTTCTGTTCGGTGTAAACAAACGGCCCGCGGCGCCGCTCGGTTTTGACCACGCGAAAGCCGAGCAATCCGGCCTGTTCCGCTGGTCCTCTGGCGGACAGCGTCACGATTACGAGTCCGCGTTCGGTTTCCAGCACGCGGGTAATGCCGATGTCCGGCCGGATCACGCGGCCCGTTTCGATCAATTGCGGGACGACGCGGGCCAGGATGTTGGCGGGAATCGCGAACCCGACCCCGGTGTTCTCCCCCGTGCTGCTCGCGATGGCCGTGTTCATGCCGATCAGTCGGCCGCGACTGTCCAGCAGCGGACCTCCCGAGTTGCCTCGGTTGAGCGCCGCGTCGATTTGGATCAGCGATTTCAGCGATCGTCCGGCGCGTGTGGGCAGCGAGCGGTTCAAGCTGGAAACGATTCCCAGCGTCATGGTGCGTTCCAACCCGAACGGATTGCCGATCGCGATCACACGCTGGCCGACTCGCAGTTGCGCGCTGTCGGCGAACCGGACAGGAAACAGATCCTCGGGGGGGGCGGACACTTGCAGCACGGCGATATCGTTCATAGCGTCGTGCCCCACGACCCGCGCGTCGAACGACTCGCCATTAAACAACGCGACGCGAATCGACGTAGCGCCTTCCACGACGTGGTAATTGGTCAGCACGTGGCCTTGCTGGTCCAGCACCGACCCTGACCCGGCGCCCTCGACGGCCATTTCTCCTTGAAACAGATTTTCGCCCCGGGTGGCCTTGGTGGTGATGTTCACCACGCTGCGATTCACCTGTTCGTAGACGCTGACATAGACCCGTTCCTCCGGGGTTAATTCGTCGGCGGCGAGTGCGGCGGCCACCGGCGGGTAATTCCATGCCGGCCGCATCGGCGGGTTGCCGGGAGCCGCGGGCTGGTTGCCGGGAACTGGGGGCTGGTTGCCGGGAACTGAAGGTGGGTTGCCGGGAATAGGAGGCTGAATGCCGGGGACTGGGGGCGGGTTGCCGAGCGGGCCTCTGGGGACCGGCTGGGCATGAGCGAGATTTGAGGACAGCGTGGCGATGAGCAGCCAGCCGACCGCCCACGCGATCGGGAAGGCGGCGGTCCTTGGGTCGCGACCCAACCTTGGCGGCGGCAGGCTGCCGCCATCCTGGGCCATCCCATCTGCCGCGACCGCCGGAACCGAGCCGGTAGAGTTGATTTTCCCAGTTGCCATAACAGCTTCCGACCTTCGCAAGAACCCCGGGACATGGCGAGCCGCTCGATGCCGCGCCTCGACGGAATCGCCGGCTCAATTGGCCTGACCGGTACAATAGGCGTTTTTGGCAAAGGCGCGGAGTCCAACCAGGAAGTTACCAAGCGGTTTAGGTGACGCGACCGAATCATTTGGGTCGATCGGAGCACTCGGCACCATTCCGGTCCCCCAAGTTACCTGGCCATTGCGGTTTACCTCATGCGAAAATTCACCCGATTCCGATACCCACTCAGTATAGAGAACTGATCTGGAGGTCAGACACCGGTGTCGTCGCGCATCGATGCGCGACCCGGCGTGGGTGGCAAGGTGGCAGGAGGGTTGGGTCATGGAACGTCCCAGTTTTG
>CAIXSC010000479.1 GCA_903921945.1 uncultured Planctomycetaceae bacterium | reverse complement strand
GCCTCCGACCACTTCGTCGCGTCCAATCCGTAACGCGACCAAGCAGGCGGCAACTCCACCGGTAACTCCAGCGCGGCCGTCTTCAAAGCGGCTTGGCGGCCGCTCGGAGCGACATGTGCCTCGAGCCAGTCCATGTAGACGTCAAGTGGCAGCCGATTGAACAACGGCGAACGCTTGGCAGCATCAAAACGCACCGACGAAGACGCCATAGCTGACGCCATTTCGACAGCCGCCGTTTCAGGCAACTCGTTGTCGGCCTCGCAGTCCCCATCGGTCTTCGCCTCGCAATCCATCGCCCCGCAATCCGTCGCCTCGAGATTCCCCACAGAGGAATCCGTCGCCTCGCCATTCGCGACGGAAGAGGCCGTAGGCTGTGAAGCGGACGCAGGCGAATCCGTTGCTGAGGACGCGGCCGCGCCGCGCGAATCATTCGCGTTCAGTTCGCCAGCCAACCAATTCCCTTCGCCGTTTCGCCTCGCATGCGCCGCCGTGAACTGCGATGTCGCGAGATCGTGCGCCAGGCCCACTCGAACCGGCAGGGAATTGATCTGCAAGCTGGTCACCAGCCGCTGTTCGCTGTCTTCCAATTCGACGGAACTGAAACGCTCGCCGAAGAAGTGGCCGCGGACGCCATCCTCCGCGTTAGCCGCCCGCGCGATCGGCTCTTTGAGCATGATCATCAGCCAACTGATGCTGCTCAACCGCCGTCGAAACTCGGCCAACCACTTCCGCTTGGAAAGCCACTCCTTGAGTTGCTTTTTTCCGATCTCCGGCTGAAGTTCGAGACACCGCCGCGACATCCGAAACCAACGACGGATGACCTGCTCGTCGGACAGCTTGGCAGCCAAGTCCGGGCGATTGCGAAGCACCGCGTGGAATTCATTGTCGATCACCGCGAAATCCGTGACATCGATCGCGAAAAACTCGGCGATCGCCTTCAATCGCGTGGCAATCCATTGTTGGCGGTGGTCCAAGTCCAGACCGCCAGTTGTGCGATCGCGGAAAGAACTCCGCCGAACGCAGCGACTACTGCAGTGGTAAGTGCCGACTCGCGACTCGTCGATGAGCCGTCGGCGCGTACTACGGGGCATGGGGAAGTCTCCTTCACCCGAGAAACATGCCCCACGCATGAAATCGCCAGTGAAGTCGAAGCAGAATCGAATGCCAAACCGTAGCCGTTTGAAACCCGAACCAAACCCTAAACCCGCTTGACCTCGATCGAGTCAATCCACCGCAACGGCTGGCCCTCGTTCTCGCGAAAATTGTTCGAAGCGGCCCACGATTTGACCAGAGCGGCCACGGAGAGTTTTTCTAAGATTTCGCCATGAAACCCTCTTCATTCGCGGTCCGGTGGTCGGGGGCACGCAAGCGTCGTGCGGACGAACCGCCACTTCGAGGGCTTCAGCGGCGGCGTTTTCGCTGCGGCAGGAAGCTGGCAGCCAAGCTGACCACGATCATGAGCAGCACGGGCGAGGCGAGCGTGAACAGCGTGAACGCGAACTTGGCCGACTCGTTGCCACGCAGAAATCGCACGTAATACGAGGCGCCGGCGGCGACCACCGAGGCCAGGAACATCGCCGCGAACAAACTGGCGACCGAAAAGCGAAAGCGAGAGGGAGGCACTTTCGCCGGCCGCGTCCCCACATTCTGGGCCGAGTCCCATGAAGCATGGGTGCGAAGTGACGAATCGGGGGACGGGCGATTCGGCGGCGGGTCGTCGCGGAGCGGATTGGGAAGCGGGTCGGATGTCGGCATGTCGCGGTCCTAGCGGTGGAAACGATTCGTTCAATTTTCCGGATTGCGCGGCCGATGACCAATCATGGTTCGCTCAAGCTTACACGCACAAGGCATGAAACCATGAAACGATATCTGTTCCTCCTGATCCTGTTGCCGATGGCCTTGGCCATCGCGACAGGCTGCCAGGGACCGGTGATGCAGCGACGCCAGCACCATTGCCCCAACTGCCAACGTATGGGCGGTGGACGCATGGCGGATGGACTTGTTTCCGGACGCTACGCTCGCGGATACAACCAGGAAGGCGCCGCCGATCCGGGGCCAGCCGCCGCCGCCGTCGCCTACCCCTACTACACACTTCGCGGCCCGCGGGACTTCTTGACCAACAACCCGCCGAGCATCGGACCGTAAACTGCCGAGCCCAGTCCCATGGCCGGCCCACAACGCAAGGCCGGCCGAAACGCACGGCCGTCCCAAACGAATGGCCGGCCCAAACGCGAGGCCGGCCCACAACACAAGGCCGGCCCAGTCACGTGGACAGCTCAGCCCGGAGACCGGCCCCACATCCGGCTAGTTTCGAAAGCGGCCAATTGCCAAGGTAATATTTTGGCCGCCAAAGCCGAAACTGTTGTTCAGCGCCACGTCGCATCGCGACTCACGAGCGACATTCGGGATGTAGTCAAGGTCGCACTCGGGGTCCGGGTTCTCGTAGTTGATCGTCGGCGGCAGCACGTTGTCGCGAATGGCCATCAGGCAGACGATCATTTCCGTCACGCCGGCCGCCGCGATTAAGTGGCCCATCATGCTTTTTGTGCTGGAAACGGGTGTGTCTTTGGCCCGCTCGCCGAATACCGCTTTGCAAGCGACCGTTTCCACTCGATCGTTCACCGACGTGCTTGTGCCGTGAGCGTTCACGTAATGGACCGCCGACGGATCGAGTTGAGCATCGCGCAGCGCCATCCGCATACAGCCGATCGCTCCACGCCCCTCCGGATGAATGTCGGTGATTCGATAGGCATCGGCTGTCGAGCCATACCCGAGTATCTCGCCGTAGATCCGCGCGCCGCGACGGCGGGCATGCTCGAGCTCTTCCAGCACGACGATCGCGGCCCCCTCGCCCAAAACAAATCCGTCACGCAAACGGTCGAACGGTCGCGACGCCTTGGTTGGCTCGTCGTTGCTCGTCGACAACGCGGTCAGCAAGTTGAACCCGGTGACTCCCAAAGGGTGGATCATGCTGTGGGCGCCGCCGGACAGCATGGCGTCCGCGTCGCCGCGGCGAATGATCTCAGTCGCTTCGCCGACCGCTTGGCTACTCGCCGCGCAAGCCGTCAAGCAGTTGAAATTCGGTCCCTGCGCGTTGAACATGGCGGCGATGATGCCCGCCGGCAGATGCGGCTCCTGCTCCATCTCGACCATGGGGTCGAGCGTTTCCAGGCCACATTGGATGAATTTGGAAAGATTGAGTTCGCCGCCCTGGATGCCAGCTACGATCATCCGCGAAAACGACGCGAAATCTTGATTGCCCTCGCCGGCCCCGAGATACACGCCAAGACGGGTTGGATCGAGTTGACCGTCGAGAATCCCCGAATCCCGCACAGCCTGCACGGCGGCTCCGGCGGCGAATCGGGAATGACGTCCCCGCTTCATCCAAGGGGACGGATCGGGACCAAATTCCGACATCGGCCAGTCGCGAATCTCCGCGGCAATCCGCGTCGGCATCTTGGCAGCGTCAAAGAGCGAAATGTAACCGACACCAGACCGGCTCTCTTTCAAACCGCTCCACATCGTCTCGACGTCGTTGCCCATCGGGTTGATGCAGCCGACCCCGGTGACCACCACACGCCGTCTCATCGCCAACTCTCCAAAAAACGTGCCGTCGCGTCCGCGTTTTCAATCCGCACTTCCAACGCGTGTTCTCACCGCGTCTCCAACGCGTTTCCACTTCGTTTATAGCAGACGCCGTTCCGCTTCCAGTAGATGCTCGGGGATGTCGATCGGCGAGCCGTCCTCTTTCCGCCCCACTTCGAACAGTCGCAACATTCGCAACAATCGTAGGAACTCGGCCGGTTCGAACAACGCGCGCTGGTTGCGCTCGTCCAAGTGCGCGAACATCAACTCCACTTCCGCCTGCACCCTGTCGTCGACCGTGCTGCGTCCAAGGCAATACGCGCCGTCATTCCGGATATCCTGAACGGACGCCGTGTACGTCAACACCATGCCGGGTGTGGCCGGGAAATGGAATTCGGCCTTCACAATCTTCGCCAGCACCACCCGCTCGCGAAAACCACGAAACTCGCCGATCAGCAAACCGCCCGTTTGAGCGATGCCCTCGACAATCAGCGAGTTCGGCAGAATCGGAAACCCAGGCAACTCATCGGTGAGCGCGTCCGAGCCGAAATTCACCGCCTTGACCGCCACCGCCTTTGTGCCGTGATGGAATTCAACAAAGCGGTCGATCCAAAACCAACGCATGAACCGGGTTTCCCTAACCGAAGGACCAAACGGGGACGAGTACGATATGGCTCGCCGCCCATGACCCGGCGGCTAGACGGTTGACTTGTTCGTCTCCGCGACAAGCCGGACGTTTCACCTTCGGCGTCACACCAGCCGCTTTTCGAGGCACAGCCTTTGGACTCGAAGCCTTGGGCCTCACAGCCTCTCGCCTCGAAGCTAGGGCCGCAAAGATTCGAGCTTCGCAGCTTTTAGTCTCGCAGCTTTAGAACTAAAACGTCCGCCCTCGAACCGCCCGACAACGTCTTGCAAGCTCGACAGCAAGCCGCTGCCTAAGCTCCGACTTTGCTGGCGACAAAGTTGCACAAGTCGTTCACGGTCAGACGGTTGCCGAAGTTCTGGACCTGCGGATTCTCAGCGAACTTCGTGAGGTCGGCGAACGGCATCCGGGCCTTCAACGCCGCCAACCCATCCGCGGTCACGCGGCCTTCTTTCACGTAAGCCGGGTTGGTGAGGATGTCGTCCGCGGACAATTCAGCCGTGGAAATCTTGATGCCGAAGCCTTTTTCCAAGCGGAAAACGATATCCAGGAAATCGATCGATTCGGCCCCAAGATCGCCAATAATCGTCGCTTCCGGAGTCACATCTTCCTCATCCACGCCGAGCGCATCCACTAGGGCCGTTTGAACCTTCTGGAAAACTTCGTCTTTCGTGGGCGCCATGGCCTCGCGTCTCCTGCTCGAAAAAATCTGCCCCGCCTGCGACAGCTTAAGCCACCGATTGGCCAGCCGCCGAGGGAGGGTAAAGTAGTTGGAATATCTCTCGCATCCGCCGCCGCGCATAGTGGTCGATCGGCACCATCCGCGGATCGGCGACCGCGAGTTGGCTCCGTTCGAGCACCAATCGGGCGCTCACGGCCACTTTGTCCCCAACCACTCCTTGGGTTTTGAACGTGGTTAGCAGACCCTCTTCTTTGGTAATCGTCGCTTCAATCGCCAGTACCTGACCAGGTTGGACAAAGTCGGCGTATTTTACGTTCCTCGCCTCCTTTAGCAACACGCACGGGTGGGCGAAGTCGTCTCGGTGGTACACGAGCCAGCGGGCCGTCTGGGCCATCGCCTCCAGCATCATCACGCCCGGCATGACCGGAAATCGCGGAAAATGATCCTGCAGGTACTCCTCCGCCAAGCTCAAAACCTTGACAGCTTTGATCGTAGGGCCAGAATCAAGCTGGGTGATGCGGTCAATCAGCGAAAATCGCATGGCTGTCGCGGGTTAGGCTGCGAAGCAGGAAGTGAACATCCGGTATTCCCACCCGGCACGCAGCCTCAGGGAAGGTCGGAGTATAGTGAGCGGTGCGCGTTGCCACAACAGAAGTTGCCGCACTGCTCACACAGGTTGACTCGCCTTCGCTCCCCTGCTTGGGGTGCGTTGCCGTTCACCGCTCGCGGTGGGGCACCCCCAAATCCGCCGTCCTTCTCCCGTCCCAAGAAGCCGATTGGGAACGACGCTCTGGCTTCAACATCCCCTGCAACCACGATTGATTGTTGGCGGACACGCCGTTCGATCAACACGACACACACGGCGACACAACGGCGGTCCGGAGTGGCTGCCTCGCTTTGCCGCCGCAATCCCATTCGTCACCGATAGGCTGCCCTCAGCCCATGGGGCCTAGGCGAGGATTTCTTCGACAACTCGACCAGCCACGTCGGTCAGACGGAAATCGCGGCCCGCATGGCGATAGGTCAGGCGTTCGTGATCCAGGCCCAACAGGTGAAGGATCGTGGCGTGGAAGTCGTGGACATGGACCTCGTTGCCCACCACGGCACAGCCATGATCGTCGGTTTCCCCGTAGCGCACTCCACCTTTCACGCCGCCGCCGGCCAACCAGGACGAAAACGCCTCGGCATGGTGCTCCCGGCCCTTGGCGTCCTTGGCCGTATTGAACGGCGTCCGACCGAACTCGGTCGTCCACACCACCAGCGTGTCGTCCCACATTCCGCGCGCTTTGAGATCGTCCAGCAAAGCGGCGATCGGTTGGTCGACATTCCGGGCCAGCGGACCGTGGGATGCCATGTCCCCGTGGGCATCCCAATTGTTGGACGCGCCCGTATCGATCAATTCGATGAACCGGACACCCCGCTCGAGCAGCCGCCGCGCGACAAGGCATTGCCACGCGAACCCTTTCGCGCTTCCCGGCGCCAGTCCGTACTGCCGATGGGTGGACGCGGTCTCGGATGACAGGTCGAACGCCTCGGGCGCTGCCACCTGCATCCCGAAAGCCGTCTCCAGGGATTGGATCCGCGCGGCGAG
>CAIXSC010000478.1 GCA_903921945.1 uncultured Planctomycetaceae bacterium | reverse complement strand
GGTTTCATGGTCGTAAATGCCTCGCCGGGCGAGGCCCTCTCAAGTCGGCTTTACAGTTGCGAATCGATATCAAAGGCTTGCAAATTGCGCCGCGGCGTATTGTCCGTTACCAAGGTGCCGCTTGACGCCACCGCGACCCAGCCGAAGAAACAGGTGGCCCAGGTCACGGCCATCATTCCGATGTCCCACAGGCGGCTGTTCATATCGGGATCCACCATCACCCGCAGCTCGTAAAGGATGGCGACCACCACAAGGTTCGCCAAACCAAGCGGCAGCATGATTTTCCAAGCCAACGCCATCAACTGGTCGAAGCGGAACCGAGGCCAGCTCCAGCGTGTCAGCATGAAAAAGAGAATGACCAGCACAATCTTGCCGCTGAGAATGGCTACTCGCAGGGCAGCGCCGAGCCATGTCACGTTGTCATCCGATCCAGTGACGCCCCACAGATGCCATCCGCCCATAAACAAGATCACGATCAGGAACGAAGCCGTGATCATGTGCAAGAACTCAGCCACCAGGAATAACAGCAGCTTGATTCCGGAATATTCCGTGTGGTAACCGCCAACCAGCTCCTGCTCGCATTCCGGCAAGTCGAATGGCAAACGGGCTGCTTCGGCGAAGGCCGCCACGACAAACACGATGAAGCCGAGCGGTTGTGCAAAAGCGAACCAAACGCCCGATTTCGCTTGTTCGCGAATGATCACTTCCAAGTCGAGCGACCCGGCTGCCAGCGTGACGCCAAGCAGGCCGAGGCCCATCGGCAATTCGTACGCGATAAGTTGCGCGCTCGATCGCAATCCACCAAGAAAGCTGTACTTGTTATTGCTCGCCCAACCACCGAGCACCACGCCGTAGACCGCGATGCTCGACAAGGCGAACACATAGATCATCCCGACGTCGATACCCGGCGCCACAATCAGCCGAATGGGGCTATCGAGCCCAGGGACAGGCGGCAAGACGCTGCCAAAGGGAATGACGGCAAACACCGCCAGGGCGGCGATCAGGATCGAGATGGGAGCGAGAATATACAGCCGCTTATCGACATGCGACGGCGTGTACTCCTCCTTGCAAATGAACTTGACGCCGTCCGCCATCGGTTGGCCAAGTCCGAACAAGCGGATCTTGGTCAAGGGAATACCGACGCGGTTGGGACCGACACGGTCCTGCACCCACGCCGCCATCCGGCGCTCCAACAACACGAAGTACGCCGCGGCGGTCATTAGTCCGCCGATCAGCAGCGCGATCTTCACAAGGGGTTCGATGAGTTCACGCGGCGGAATCATGAAGCGCCTGCCAATTGATTGACCTTCAAATCCAAACCGACATCCGGGATCGCCCCGGTCGCCGCCGAGAAATAGCCGATCGCTCGAGCCACATCATCCAGGACGGCCCGGGAACGATAGAGGCCAGTGCGACCTGCGAGTTGCCAGTAAAGATGGCCCTCGACCTTCACACCCGCCGGAGCGCGCACCGCCCATTCAAAGGATTGCAAGCGGTCCGCATGATTCACATAGGACCCGTCGCGTTCGGCGAAAGCCGCCGCGGGCAGTTGCCACGCGGCCGCGTCCATCAGAGGCGACGCGAAGAAGTCCTGAACGATCAGTGTTTTGACTCCCGCGAATCGAGCGGCGGTGGCCGCGTCATTCCACGGGGCAACATAACCGCCGGTTACCCAGACGCCATCGTAGGAACCGGTCGGCAAGTGCGTTTCGAGGAACTCGGTCCAAGTTACTGGCGGGGCCCCGGTCACCCCGGCGATCACCGCCTCCACACCGCGACGATTCGGGCATTTTTCCGCGCGGATGGTGAAGCCCTTGGCGAACGTTTCGTCCTCACCGGAGACCGGCACATGTCCCAAGACCAGCAATGCGTCCGGCCGAATTTGGCGAATGTACGTCGCCAGCAAATAAGCCTCCTCGACCGTCAGATGCGGGGAAAGGACGGCGGCCAGTCCCGAGCACCGACGCAAATCGGCGTCGATTTGTTGGGGCAATTGCGACCACTCGACGTTTTCCGGCCCCTTGGCCCCGCGGCGACGCGGACCGGCCACCCGGTTCGGGTCGTGGATGTGCTTCCACCCGTAGCGGCCCTCGTCACACATCCACCATTGGTTGATATGCGGATTCTCCCGCGGTTTAAGGCGGTACACACGGTCTTGGTTCTCATCCACACGGATCGAGCAACCCGTCGAGCACCCGGCACAGACGCCGTCATGCGACTTCATGAACCAAACGCGCTGGGTATAGAGGAAGTCTTTGTCTCCCAAAGCGCCTACGGGGCACAGGTCCACCACATTGCCCGAGAGCTTGTTGTCCAGGGGAAAGCCAGGGAATACG
>CAIXSC010000477.1 GCA_903921945.1 uncultured Planctomycetaceae bacterium | reverse complement strand
GTCAGTTGTCAGTTGTCAGTTGTCAGTTGTCAGTTGTCAGTTGTGATGGGCAATTGGAAGCGACGACTTGAAAATAGCCAGTGCAGAATGGCCAATCGAGAATGACCAGTGACCAAGCACAACTGGCAACTGACAACCGGCAACTGACAACTCTTAACTCCTTATCCGTTCGGCGATGCGGTCGAGGCCGACGAGTTCCGCGGAGGCGGCGCCAGCGCGGGCGACTCGGTCGCAGATCATGCGAATCGTAGCGAACTCGGGGTCCTCCACAACCAGGCACGAGGGATGGGCCAGGAAATCGAAGACCGCGCGTTGGGCGATCGCCCAATCGACCGAGTCGCCGATCGCTTTGAGGAAATAGTCGAGCTTCCATTGGTTGGAACGGAAGGCGGTGACATCGCTGATCGGACTCATCGGAATCTCGACCAACCCCGTCGGATACCGATACGGCTGGGCCGCCTTTTGAGCGGCCACGATTCCCGCGTAGACGTCGTCTCCCGGCGCCTCGCCCGGTTTGCCAACCGGATGGGGAGGGTACTTCGAACTGACCCAGGTATACCCCAAATCCAACAGCAGCTCCTGCACATCCGGCCGGTCTTCGAGCCCATTGTGGAACCCGCCGGGGGTACGGAAACCGTTGGTTTTGATCCGCACCCGCGACTCGAGCGCCGCCGACGTGACGCGAATATTTTCACGCACCAGTTCCGCCGCCGTTTTGCCCGCCACCAGCCACGGCGAGCGTTGAAAGCGGAACTGGGCCTCGACCGCCTCCCGCGCCTTCACGTTGACATGGTCATACGTGTGGTTGCCCACCGGATGTCCCAACGCGGCAATCTCCCGCAGCCACTCGACGTCGGGTTGCTCAAGAACCCGCCCAACGCAAAAAAAGTGCAACACGCCGCCCGCTCGGCGCACCATCCGCGCCGCTTCAAGGGCGTACCGCTTCGTCGCCTCGTCTAAGTTTCCCTTCTCGTAATTCCATTCCACCATGCCCCGCTTCGGATACTGGGCACTCATCTCCAAATCCAGGGTGATCGCAATCAACGCTGGCCCGCTCGCGGTCGACGCCGCGTTCGACGCAGCGGCAACTCCGCCACCCAAACCGGCGTGAAATCCGGCCGCTGCGGCCGCTTGCAGCCAACGGCGCCGCGTGGGCCGCATGGTCGGCGAAGGCCGCATGATCGGCGAGGGCCGCGTGGGTGTCAGCGACGACACCAAGGGCAGGACGGCGGTGCTCGATCCGTTGCCGAACAGGCCTCGTCTTTGGGCCCCATCGCGGGTGTCGTCACTCATGACAGCCTTCAGAGGGAAAATTCTTGGCCACGGACCAACACCGAAAGACACGGAAAGAACTTGATCGATGAACCTCCCGAATCAAATCGCCGGTAGGTCCGGCAATTCGCCGACTTCGCCCTTGTAAAGGTGCTCGCGGCCCGCGGGCGCGTCGATCTTTCGAGTCGCCGAGACGAACGTCGACAGCAGCTCGCGGAACTGGAAATCTCCCGTCACGCGAAACACGGTCAAGCCATTGCCAGCGAACCGTAACTCCATGGCGATCGACGATTCGTAAGCATAAACGCCGTAGTTCGCGGTCCCCTTCAGTTTCAGCTCGACCCGTTCCCCGGCGAGGAACTTTTCCATGTCGGCGTTCGACACGGGCACTCGCACCCGATTGAATTCGCCAAGCAGATCGACCGCATAGCTCGCCTCGGCCCCGTTCGTCGCCGACTCCTTATGGAATCGCAGGCCCCGCAGCACGACGGGCAATCCCGGGTCGTCGTTCAGCTTCGGGAACATCTTCGAGTCGCCCCGCAGCGCCTTCAGCCGCCCGAGCGCCCTCGAAACATCCTTCCCCTGCGTGTCCAGCCCCTTCTCGAACACAATGATCGCCGGCGGGTGCTTCATCTCCGACGCCGGATCGATGATCCGCAAGTCGAGCGGAAACTTGACCGGCAGCGGGCCGGCCTTCGAATCGGCCTTCGCAGTCCCGTTCGCCGCTTCCTTCGCCCCTTCTTTTACCGCTCCCTTCGCCTCGGCGGCGCTAGCGCCCCGCGCCGTATCTGGCGATTGGCAAACGGCGGACCAGACCAGCAGGCTGGCGACCAAACAACCAGCCGCTGTCAATAACGGCCCAATCGTGGATTTGGCAGGAGCACTCATGGCTTACTTCAGTTTGGAAAGTTCCACTTGGTTGAGGGCCCATTTACGCAGGATCTGGTACCCCGGGTCGTTGGGTTGATAGCGGCGGCCGCCCTGATGGCCGTCCTCATCGCCCGTTTGAACATTCAACGGCTTTCGCAGCAGTTTGCTGCGTTCGACATTGCCCACGTCGACGCGGTCCCGCAGCAAGCGGTAGTTGTCGAGCATCTGGGCAACGGGCAGATAGCCGGCGTCGTCGGGGCGATGCAGCGTGAGCGGCGGGACTCGGCCCGGCACGCCATGGCAAGCGATACAGCTCCGCTGGTCGCCGCGCAGCACCGTCGACATCTCGGGCAAGACGTAGTCGCGGAAATAAACCACGTCGTCGACGAATGACTGCGGAAGCCGTGGTTGGCCCGCGTCGTCGAGCGGGAACGTGAAGCCGGAATTGGTTTTCACCGCGGCCGCCAAGTCTTTCAAGAACGACTCGCGGCCCGTCGACAGCACTCGCTGAGCTTGCTCGACAACCCCTTTCCGCGGCTCCACCTTGACTAGCTGCTCCAGCGCCGCGAGCACCTCCGGGTTGCGACGCAAGGCGGTCTTGCCCGCCAACTGCACCGCCAACTCGACGTTCCGCGGATCGGCGGCCGGCGTCAACTGGCTGAGGAACAGCCGCAGCGCGCGCGACCTTGGTTCGGCGAACGGATCGACAGGAGGAAGCTCGCCGGCCTTCGTCTGGACTTCGGGTAACTGCGTCTTGTACGTCAGAATCCACGGGATGCTCGGCAGCCAGAAACGCGCCTGTGGAGCCGTTGCTAGCGACTGCGGGAAAAACTCGAACGTCGTGTCGAAGTGCAGATCGGGGTTTTCCGACAACACGTCGCCGAACTTGCTCGACAGATACCAGTGCGCTTCGTCGCGGGCTGGCGGAGCGGCGGTGGCGAGCGGATCGTTGGGATGAGGGAAGCTGAGCGACGGCGTGAACCGCGGAATCAAGAAACCGAGCGACTCGCGTTGCTGCTCCATCGTTTGCGGAATCACCCACCGCACGCGCGCGAACAGCTTGAAGAGCGGATCGGACAGTTGAGATCGCCGCGCCGGCTCGGCGGCGCCGCGGAGGATCTGATCGAGCAGCGGTTCGAGCGCCTCGGGGACCGCCACCAATTGCGCGGAACGCGGATCGGAGACGCTGCCCGCCGCCAACGCCCGCAGCGATTCCGGGCCCTGCAGCGAATACTCGATCAGTTTCGCCTGCAAGGGCCGATGGGGAATGTTCGCGGCCGCTTCCAAGCCCAGCTTCAACGGTTCGAGCCGATCGGCACTGTCTGCCGGCGCCGACTTCAGCCGTTCGTCCGCGCGACGGAAATAAGCGAGCACCGCTTCGCCAAACAGTCCGCCCGCGCCGGGCGTGCTGTAGCCCAACTGGCCCGGTCCGCCGTCTCCGCCTGCCTGTTCGAAGAACGTCGCGGCCACCGCGATCAACCGCTGATTCAACCGTTCGCCCGTCGCGGCGTCCACAGCCCCGTCGGCCGTGAGTTCGCTGAGTCGTTCGAATAGCTTGGCGAGTTCGGCGTATTGATGCTCGCCCGACCCGTTCGCGCGATGGCCGTTAGCGATGAACAGCGCCTGCGTCTGATAGCGATGGCCGTTTTCCACCATCGCGTTCGGCTCGGCACGCGTCAGCGACTTGACCCACGCGTCGTTGAGCGTCGCGCGGGTGGGCGGATTCCAGATCCACCAATTCCAGGCCGCGCGGGCCGACCAAGCTCGCACCGCGGGATGCGGATCGTCGTTCATGCCCTGGCCCAAGGCGGTCGCGAGCCGCTTCAGGTCGACGGTGGCTTTGGTCATCACGGCGTCCACCCGCATGACGAGTGTGCGAGCCGCCGCTTCCCGAGCCCGATCGTCGCCGCTGGCGAGCGTCATGAGCGTTTCTTCCCAACCCGCGTCGTTAATCAGCGTTTGACGCAAGCCCCAATGAGCCGCCTCGCGGACGGGCTTCGCTGGATCGGCCAGCGTTTTGACCAGTGCCGCAACGCCACGCTCGTCCGCCGCCGCTCCGAGGCCGATGCAGGCCCAATATCGCACCAGGGCGAATTCGTGATTCGTGGCCTGAATGAGCTGCGCGAGGTCAGCGGATTGCTTCGCCACTTCCGTCGGACTGTCGCCCGCTCCGCCCCGCGTGTGCAGTTGCGGACCACGATTCGCCAAGTCGCGAACGCGACGGACCGCCGCGATCAAAGTCTCGCCGCCGGCACTCGAAGTCGCCGTCGCGGCTGGAGTCGCCGCCGCCGGACTAGCCGCCGCCTGAGCCGAAACCGCCTGAGCCGCCGCGGCGGGGACGGCGTCCGCCTTCATCGGAAACAGCCGCGAGAGCGCGTGCATCGAATAGCTGGTGGTCACAAAACCGGTTTGCGAAGCCGCGTTCCAGTAGCCGGTGGGATGTTGCATTCGCAGCAGCGCTTTCACACCACGCGCGACAGCCGGATCCTCGGGAGTGGCCCCACTGGCGTGAAGCGCGATCAGCGCGAGCGCCGTTGGAGCCGGGTCAGACTCTTGCGGCTTCGCGGTGCGTTGCCACGTTTTGCCACCGTCCGTCGACATGCCAGGCGCGAACGGCCACGAACCATCCTCGTTCTGGATCGCGCGCAGCCGAGCCACATCGACTGGCACTTGCGTGCGAATTCGCT
>CAIXSC010000476.1 GCA_903921945.1 uncultured Planctomycetaceae bacterium | reverse complement strand
GCAACGGCAGGCCGTGCCGCTGTTGATCACGGAACCGCCGATCGTGGCGACAGGCATGGAGAAGGACGTCGCCCGCAACTCGAGCATGGTGGTACGGGCGAAGCGCAAGGGCCACGTGAGCTACGTCGATGGCGACAAGATCGTGATCACGCACTCGCACGGCTCCGATGCCTACGAACTTCGCAAGTACAAGGCGCTGAACGAGCGGACCTGCTTGAACCAGCGGCCAATCATCCGGCCGGGCGACAAGGTCGAACGTGGCCAAGTGATCGCGGACGGCGCCGCGACGTTCAACGGCGAGCTCGCGCTTGGCCGCAACGTGCTGGTCGGCTTCATGTCGTTCGACGGTTACAACTTCGAAGATGCGATCATCATCAGCGAAGAGCTGGTGAAGCAAGACGTTTACACTTCGATCCACATCGAAGAGTTTGACGTTGAGATTCGCGAGACCAAGTTGGGCCGGGAAGAGTTCACTCGCGATATTCCGAACGTCAGCGAAAAGGCGTTGCGCAACCTGGACGAGACCGGGGTTGTTCGCGTCGGCACTTACGTTCGCCCGGGCGACATCTTGGTGGGCAAGATTTCACCGAAGTCGAAGACCGAGTTGACGCCCGAAGAAAAGCTGCTGCATGCGATCTTCGGCCGCGTCGGCGAGGATGTGAAGAACGATTCGCTGGAGGTGCCGTCCGGTATCGAAGGGATCGTGATCGATGCCCAGAAGTTCTCGCGGCGTCTAAGCCTCACGGAGGAGGATCGCAAGAAGTTCGACAAGGAAGTGAAGGACGTCGAGGCCGAGGGCAATCGCCAGATCTCGGAGGCGTTCGGCTTGATGATCAGCGAGATGGAGAAGGCGCTGGGCCGGACGATCACGGACGAGGACGGCACGCCGCTGGTTCGCGATCAGGATCCGAAGTTCATCGCCGAGCGAGCGGCCAACTTCCGGCTCGCGCGTGTCACGTCGAACATGAAGAGCGAGTCGTTAATCGAGCAGGCCGCTCAGATTTTCGCCAAGCGCTGGCCGGATGTCGAACTGGCAACCGACCTGCGGGATCGAAAGCTGAACAGCCTCAAACGCGGCGAAGAGCTGCGGAGCGGCGTGCTTCAGATGGTCAAGGTTTACATCTCGACCAAACGCGTGATCTCGGTCGGCGACAAGATGGCCGGACGCCACGGCAACAAGGGTGTGATCGCGAAGATCCTGCCGGTCGAGGACATGCCGTTCCTCCCCGACGGGACCCCGCTGCAAATCATGCTCAACCCGCTGGGCGTGCCGAGCCGTATGAATGTCGGTCAGATTTTGGAAACCCATCTCGGCTGGGCGGGCGCCCACCTCGGATTCCAGGCGGTCACGCCGGTGTTCGACGGGGCGACGGAGTCCGAGATCAACGACTGTTTGCAGGCCGCCGGGTTGCCGCGGCATGGAAAGATCCGGCTGATGGATGGCCGGACCGGCGAACCGCTCGAGCAGGAAACGACGGTTGGTTACATCTACATGCTGAAGCTGCATCACTTGGTGGATGACAAGGTGCATGCCCGCAGCACAGGCCCCTACTCGCTGATCACGCAGCAACCGCTGGGTGGCAAGGCGCGGTTTGGCGGCCAACGGTTCGGGGAAATGGAAGTGTGGGCGCTCGAAGCGTATGGCGCCGCGTACATCCTCCAGGAGTTGTTGACGGTGAAGAGCGACGATGTCGAAGGACGGACGAAGATTTACGAGTCGATGGTGAAAGGCGAGAACACCTTGGAAGCCGGCACGCCCGCCAGCTTCGACGTGTTGTGCAACGAGATTCGCGGTTTGGCGTTGAACATCCAACTGGAAAAACGCCGCGTGTAACAGGACCGACCCACCACTCGCGGCGATGGCCGGCCACAGGCCGATTGTTCGCCGCGAGCCGCCCGGGCGATCCGTCGCCCGCTCCGTTTACCCCGCCGCACAGTTGTTCAGTTAGAGGGAGCTTTAGCCCATGTCCATCAACGAGACGGCCTACGAACGCGTCAATGATTACTCCTCGGTCAAGATCAGCCTCGCGCGTCCCCACGACATCCGAAGCTGGTCGTTCGGCGAGGTGAAGAAGCCGGAAACGATCAACTACCGCACCTATCGGCCGGAAAAAGACGGCCTGTTTTGCGAACGCATCTTTGGCCCCGAGAAGGATTGGGAATGCGCCTGCGGCAAGTACCGCGGCATGAAGTACAAGGGGATGATCTGCGATCGCTGCGGCGTCAAGGTCACGCACTCGCGAGTCCGCCGGAAGCGGATGGGCCACATCGAATTGGCCGCGCCCGTCGTTCATATCTGGTTCTTCAAGGCGATGCCGAGCCGCCTTGGCAATCTGCTGGATATGAAGACCAGCAGCCTGGAAAAAGTGATCTACTTCCAGGACTACGTGGTGGTCGATCCGAAAGACACGCCGCTCGAACGGCAGCAAATGCTGACGGAAGACGAGTATCGCGAGGCCCGGCAGAAGCACGGCGAAGGCTCGTTCGAAGCCGACATGGGCGCCGAGGCGGTCCGCAAACTGCTCGTCGGCCTTGACTTGGTCAAGCTATCCGAGGAACTGCGCAAGAACCTCCACGAGACCAACTCGAAGCAAAAGAAAAAGGACCTCATCAATCGGTTGAAGATCGTCGAGTCGATTCGCGACAGCGATAACAAGCCCGAATGGATGGTCTTGGATGTGATTCCGGTCATTCCGCCGGATCTCCGTCCGCTCGTGCTGCTGGACTCGGGCAATTTCGCGACCAGCGACTTGAACGACCTGTATCGCCGCATCATCAACCGCAATAACCGCCTGCGGAAGCTGGTCGACCTCAACGCGCCCGAAGTGATCATCCGCAACGAAAAGCGGATGCTGCAGCAATCGGTCGACGCGTTGTTCGACAACAATCGCTGCAAGCGGCCCGTGCTGGGAAGCAGCAACCGTCCGCTCAAGTCGCTCACCGACATGATCAAGGGCAAGCAGGGCCGCTTCCGCGAAAACCTGCTCGGTAAACGCGTCGATTACTCGGCGCGTAGCGTGATCGTCGTCGGTCCGCGGTTGCGACTGCACCAATGCGGTCTGCCCAAGAAGATCGCGTTGGAACTGTACCAGCCGTTCATCATTCGCAAGCTCAAGGAACTCGGCCACGCCGACACGATCAAGAGCGCGAAGAAGATGCTGGAACGCAAGGACGAGGAGGTTTGGGATATCCTCGAGTCGGTGATCCAGAACCATCCGGTGTTGCTGAATCGCGCTCCGACGCTTCACCGCATGGGTATCATGGCGTTCGAACCGGTGCTGGTCGAAGGCAACGCGATCCATCTTCACCCGCTGGTCTGCAAAGGCTTCAACGCCGACTTCGACGGCGATCAGATGGCCGTCCACCTGCCGCTCTCGATCGAGGCCCAGGTCGAGGCGCACACGTTGATGATGTCGACGAACAACATCTTCGCGCCGTCCAACGGCAAGCCGATCATGAGTCCGTCGCAGGACACGGTTATGGGTTGCTATTACCTGTCGGTGATGCTGCCCAACCGCAAGGGAGAAAGCATGAAGTTCGCGTCGTTGGAGGAGGCCGAATCGGCCTACCAACACGGCGTGATCGATTTGCATGCCAAGATCCATATCCGCTTGCCGCGCGACCGAAAGCTCAAGGGCGAGGATGCGAAGCGCAAGAGCAATCAATTGGTGGAAACGTCGTACGGCCGCGTGCTGTTCAACATGATGTTGCCCCGCGGCATGGACTTCTACAATCACTCGTTGCGGTCCAGCGACTTGGCCAGCGTCATCTCCGACTGCTACCAAAAGCTCGGTCGGAAGGCGACGATCGAATTGCTCGACAACATGAACCAGCTTGGGTTCCGCGAGAGCACGCGGAGCGGTTTGTCGTTCGGCACGGACGACCTCGTAACGCCGGCTTCCAAGACCAAAATCATCGCCGAAGCGGAAAAGACGGTGATGAAATTCCGCAAGCTGTACGAACGCGGCGTCATCACGGAACTCGAACGCTACAACCAAGTGCTCGACACCTGGACGCACGCTCGCGAACAGATCACGCAGGAGATGCTCCAGGCGATGGAGCACGACGATCGCGGCGGTTTCGGCTACGTGAATCCCGTGTTCCTCATGGCCCACTCCGGCGCCCGCGGCGGTATCGAACAGATTCGCCAGTTGGCCGGTATGCGCGGTTTGATGGCCAAGCCGACGGGCGAAATCATCGAGACGCCGATCAAGGCGAACTTCCGCGAAGGCCTGACGGTGCTCGAGTACTTCAGCTCGACCCACGGCGCCCGCAAGGGGTTGGCCGACACGGCGCTCAAGACGGCCGACTCGGGATACCTCACCCGCAAGCTCGCCGACGTCGCTCAAAACGTCGTGATCACGCTGCACGATTGCGAAACAACGCAAGGCATTACCAAGGGCGTGATCTATCGCGGCGAAAAGGTGGAAGTGAAGTTGTCGGCCGCCGTGATGGGCCGCGTCAGCCGCCAGAACATCGTCCATCCGATCACGGACGAAGTGATTGTCCGCGAGAACGATTTGATCACGCCGGAAATCGGCCGGCGGCTCGAAGAGATGGGACTGGAAAAAATCCAAGTCCGCAGCCCGATGACCTGCGACGCGCCGCTGGGTGTTTGCCGTCTGTGCTACGGCATGGACCTGTCGACGGGCTCGCTGGTCGAAGAGGGCATGGCGGTCGGGATCATCGCCGCGCAAAGCATCGGCGAACCCGGCACGCAGTTGACGATGCGCACGTTCCACATCGGTGGCACGGTGAACACCAGCGTCGAGGAGAGCGAGACGAAAGCGAAGAAGGACGGTGTGGTGCGCTTCACGCGTATGCGGTTCCTCCGCAACGAGGAAGGCAACGACATCGTGCTGACACGCAACGCGGAAATCTCGCTGTTGGACCCCAAGGGCCGGGAAATCGAGAAGTACGAAATCCCGACGGGCGCCACGCTGAAGGTCAAGGAAGGCCAGGAAGTCAAAGCGGGCACGCCGCTCGTCACCTGGGACCCGTTCAGCATTCCGATTCTCGCCGAAGTCTCGGGCAAGGTGCGTTTCGAAGACGTCGTCGAGAACGAGACGATGCGTATGGAAAAGGATCCGGGCGGCACCGTTCGCCGCATGATCATGGAGCACAAGGGCGAACTGCATCCGCAGATCGTGCTCGAAGACGCCGACGGCAAGCCGCTCGACGTCTACTACCTGCCGGAACGAGCTCACATTGAAGCCATTGAAGGCAAGTTTGTTTCGGCCGGTACCGTGCTGGCGAAGACGCCGCGCGAAGCGTCGGGCATCACCGACATCACGGGCGGTTTGCCGCGAGTGACGGAGATTTTCGAGGCACGCAAGCCAAAGGATCCGGCCGTCATGGCCGAGATCGACGGCGCCGTGGAAATCCTGGGCGAAAAGAAGAAGGGCAAACGCACGATCATCATCCGCAGCGAAAGCGGGATCGAACGCGAACACCTCGTGCCCCACGGAAAGCGATTCCTGGTCCATGCCCAGGACCATGTGAAGTCCGGCCAAGCGCTCGTCGACGGGCCGCTTGTGCCGCACGACATCCTGCGGATCTCCGGCGAGGAGGCCGTGCAGCAATACTTAGTCCACGAAATTCAAGGCGTGTATCGCAGCCAACGCGTGGAAATCAACGACAAGCACATCGAGATCATCATCGCCCGCATGTTGCGGAAGGTGAAGATCGAGTCGGCTGGCGATACGAACTTGCTGCCCGGTTTGGTAATGGACAAGTTCGAGTTCCGCCAAGTGAACCAGTCGATGGCCAAGTGCTTGAAGATCTCCCACAAGGGCGACAGCCCGTTCGAAGTGGGAACGATCGTGCCCAAGGACGTGCTCGAACAGGCCAACTCGGAAATCGAAGCCAAGGGTGGCGAGAAGGCCCGCGGATCGCGGCCGAAGTACGCCACCGCCAGCACCCAGTTGCTCGGCATCACCAAGGCGTCGGTGCAAAGCTCCAGCTTCATCTCGGCGGCCAGCTTCCAGGAAACCACGAAGGTGCTCACCGAAGCCGCGTTGGCGGGCAAGGTCGATCACTTGGTGGGCTTGAAGGAGAACGTGATTCTGGGCCACTTGATTCCGGCGGGCACGGGCTTCCGCAGCTTCCAGGACTCCGAGGTGCGTTACCGCCCCGAAGCGCTGGCCAGTTTGGGAATCAGCGAGCAACAGACGCTGGTGGAAAAATTCCCGTTGCTGCAATCGGCTCCGGATACAGCCGGAGCGGAGAAGCCGGTCGCCTCGGCGTCCAGCTCGTCGAACAGCAACGCTTTGGATCAATTGTTTGGCGGCGGAGCCGGGGCCGAATAGCCTTGACACCCGCCCAAATCCCGGTACCTTACGTGTTTTGAGTTTTCCCCGGCCCCGCACGGCCATCGGAACGTTTCGACGGAATAGACATGCCCACGATCAACCAATTGGTGCGTAAAGCGCGTCAGCAGAAGCGCCGGTTCAGCAAGTCTC
Source organism: uncultured Planctomycetaceae bacterium (assembly GCA_903921945.1). Lineage (GTDB taxonomy): Bacteria > Planctomycetota > Planctomycetia > Pirellulales > Pirellulaceae > CAIXSC01. Next base: position 4,817 of record CAIXSC010000476.1, on the reverse strand, counting down.
CGGTGCTGGAGAAGTCGCCCTTCAAGCAGGGTGTTTGCTTGATCGTCCGCACGATGACGCCCAAGAAGCCGAACTCGGCCCTGCGGAAGATTACCCGTGTCCGCCTTTCCAACGGCAAGGAAGTCACGGTCTACATCCCGGGTGAAGGCCATAACCTGCAAGAACACTCGATCGTGCTCGTTCGCGGCGGCCGTGTTCGCGACCTCCCGGGTGTGCGCTATCAAGTTGTCCGCGGTATCCGCGACACCCAAGGCGTGCAAGGCCGGAAACGCTCGCGTAGCCGCTACGGCGCCAAGAAGGGTTAAGGCTCGGGACGTAGATCCCAGGTCCAGTCCCCAGACTCGTGCGGGTTAGGTTAACTCGTGCGGGACAGGTCAACAAACACACACAGCCGCGAATTGTGCGGCCACATTTAGCAAGCTGCATAGAAGTCAGAGGGAAGAGGCAAATGGGTGCGATTACTGCAAGTGCGTCGACGCTGAAGCCGGACGCGGTTTACAAGTCGCTGTTGGCGAGCAAGTTCGTCAACTGCCTGATGCGGGATGGCAAGAAGGCGGTCGCCTTGCAACTGTTCTACGGCGCCCTGGACATCATCAAAGAGAAGATGCCGGACCGCGACCCGATCGAAGTCTTCAACGGCGCGATCGAGAACGTGAAGCCGTACATCGAAGTCCGTTCGCGACGCGTCGGCGGCGCCGCCTACCAAGTGCCGATGCAAGTGAATCGCAACCGCCAACAGTCGCTGGCGATTCGCTGGATCTTGCTCGCCTGCCGCGAAAAGAAGGGCCGTCCGATGGCGGTGAAGTTGGCGGAGGAATTCATGGCCGCCTACAACCGTGAAGGCGCCGCCGTGACCCGCCGGGAAAACGTCCACCGCATGGCGGACGCGAACAAGGCCTTCGCCCACTTCGCCTGGTAGTCGGCATGTTGAATTTGTGAACGCCGCGCGGGGTTCCCGGGCGGCGTTTTTTTTTACCCTCTCCCGGAGCGATGGCTGCAATGCGACGCGGACTGGACACCATTCGAAACATCGGCATCATCGCCCACATCGACGCCGGCAAAACGACGGTGACCGAACGCATGCTGTTCACCAGCGGCGCCAAGCACCGCGCCGGCGAGGTCGACAAGGGCACCACCACCACCGACAGCGATGTCGAAGAACAGGAACGCGGCATCACGATTTACGCCGCCTGCGTGACGTTCGAATGGAAGGACGTCCACGTCAACCTGCTCGATACGCCGGGCCACGTCGATTTCACGGCCGAGGTCGAACGTTGCCTGCGAGTGCTTGACGGCGCGGTGGTCGTCTTCAGCGCCCGCGAAGGCGTCGAGGCGCAAAGCGAAACCGTCTGGCGACAGGCCGACAAATACCGCGTGCCGCGTATCGCCTTCATCAATAAGCTCGACCGCGAAGGAGCGGACTTCGACGCCGTATTCGAGGAAATGTCGAAACGGCTCAACGCCAACCCGATCGCCATCCAGATCCCGGTCGGACAGGGACCGCCGCACGTCGCCAACCCGTTCCGCGGCGTCATCGATCTGATCGAAATGAAAATGCTGACCTTCCCCAAAGAGGGCGAAGGGCGCGAGGTGGTGGTCCACGAGATTCCCGAAGACTTCGAGGCGGACGCCGCTATCTGGCGCGACGCCATGCTCGAGAAACTTTACAACTTCAGCAACGAGCTCACCGAACTGGCGTTGCTCGAACAGCCAATTCCGGCCGCGTTGATTCGCAAGGTGCTGCGGGACGCGACGCTGAAAATGGCCCTCCAGCCGGTGCTCTGCGGGGCCGCGCTGCAAGCCGTCGGCATCCCGCCGCTGCTCGACGCCGTCGAATACTACTTGCCGAGCCCGTCCGACATGCCTCCCATCGAAGGCGAGGTGCCGGACAAGAAGAAAAAACAGACGGTTCGCGAGAAACGTAAACCGGACCTTAAAGAGCCGTTCTGCGGCATCGTGTTCAAAGTCTTGCCCGCCAAAACGGGCGACATCTCCTGGGTGCGGGTCTACTCGGGTGAATTGGAACAGAACAGCCGTGTGCTCAATCCGGGCAAGGACATCAAAGAGAACGTCGCCCAGTTGTGGCTGATCCACGCCACGAAAAAGGAACAGCAGGTCGAAGCGGCCGGGGCCGGCGACATCGTCGGCGTGATCGGACTCCGCCAGTCAATCACCGGCGATACCTTGTGCGACACCAGAAATCCCATCCTGCTGGAACAAATCCAGTTCCCGGAGACGGTGATCTCCATGGCCGTCGAACCCGAATCGACGACCGAACGCAAGAAGCTCGGCGAAACGCTCGACATGCTCAAACGCCAAGACCCCACCCTGCAAGTGGTGATGGGCGAGACGGGCCAGACGTTGATCCGCGGCATGGGCGAATTGCACCTCGAAATCGTGAAGAACCGGCTGCTGCGCGATTTCAATCTCAACGTCAAGTTCCACAAGCCGCAGGTCAGCTACCGCGAGTCAATCGCGCGGACCGTCGAGGTTGTCGGCGAGTGCCATCGGCAAATCGCCGGCCAAAGCCTGTTCGCCAAGGTCCGCTTGCGGCTGGAGCCGATGCCGGACAGCACCATGGGCGTGGTGCTGCTGAACGAGTGCCCGTTCGAGTCGCTCCCCGAGCCGCTCGTGACTGCCGCGATGGAGGAACTGAAACTGTGCGGCGAAGGCGGCGGGATCATCGCCGGCTTCCCGCTGATGAAACTCCGCATCCGGTTTCTCGGTGGCGAATGGAATCCCGAGACGTCCGACGAGCGCGCGTTCCGCATCGCGGCCAACGATGCCTTCCAACAAGGCTTGGCCCAGGGGCGGCAAGGTGTTGCTCGAACCGATCATGAAGCTGGACATCACCACTCCGGAAGATTACCTGGGCGACTTCGTGGGCGACCTGCAACAGCGCCGCGCGATCATCGCCAGGACCGAAAACCGCGGCCGAGTCACTGTGATTGAAGCCCACGCGCCGCTCCGCGAGCTGTTCGGTTATTCCAACGCGATGCGCAGCCTGAGCCAGGGCCGCGCCGGCTGCTCGATGTCGCCGCTTCACTACGACGCCGCGCCGGCCGACGTGCTGCGGGAATACGAGATCTAAGGGAGGCGCCTCGACAGCGCGGCGGCGATGAGCCCAAGCCACCAACTGCTCTTTCAAGTCAACACCCGCGTGTGGCTGACCGAGCTGGGTCGGAAACGGGGACGCCCCGCGACACTTGATGACATCCCCGATGAGTCGCTCGACGCCTGGGCGGCGGCCGGCTTCACCTGGATATGGCTGCTGAGCGTTTGGCGGACAGGCCCCGTGGGTCGAGCGGTCGCCCGCAGCCACGCCGGCTGGCGTGCCGAGTTCCTTCATACGCTTCCCGACTGCGCCGACGACGACATTCAAGGGTCCGGGTTCGCGATTGCCGATTACAGTGTCGATCCGCGAATCGGCGACGCGGAGTCGCTGGCACGCTTCCGCGCACGGCTGCGATCCCGCGGCCAGCGGTTGATGCTCGACTTCGTCCCCAATCACACGGCGATCGACCACCCTTGGGTAGCCGCGCATCCCGAGCGTTACGTCGGTGGCGACGAAGGATCGCTCGCGAGCGAGCCGCGGAACTACACACGCGTCGTTTCGGCGGGCCACGAACGTGTCATCGCCCACGGCCGCGATCCCTACTTCGAGGGCTGGCCCGACACCGCGCAGCTCGACTACAGCCAGCCCGCAACCAGGCAAGCGATGGAGGGCGAACTGCTGCGGGTGGCCGAGCATTGCGACGGGCTGCGCTGCGACATGGCGATGCTGCAGTTGCCCGACGTCTTCGAGCGAACGTGGGGGCGTTCGATGGCGGCGTTCTGGCCGGCCGCGATCGCCAGCCTGCGTGCCCGCCACCCGGCTTTCCGGCTGCTCGCCGAAGTCTACTGGGATCGCGAGTGGGACCTGCTGCGGCAAGGCTTCGATTACGCGTACGACAAGCGGTTGTACGATCGATTGCGCGATCATCCGGCCAGTTCGGTACGCGATCACCTGGCCGCCGATCCTAGCTATCAACGGCGGCTGGCACGGTTCTTGGAAAACCATGACGAACCGAGAGCGGCGGCCGCCTTTTCACGCCCGCGCCACGAGGCGGCGGCTGTCATCACCTACCTGGCGCCCGGCCTGCGATTCTTCCACCAAGGCCAGCTCGAAGGCCGAAAACTGCGGATCTCGCCCCACTTGGTCCGCGGGCCCGTTGAGCCGACCGACGAGGCGCTGGTTAAGTTTTATCGGTGTCTGCTCGCGGCCCTTCCCGAGCCGTCGGTGCGGCATGGCGAATGGTTTTTGTTGGAGGCGGTCGCGGCCTGGGACGGCAATCGATCCCATGCCGAGTTCATTCCACAGCTGTGGCACGAGCCGGGCTCGCGTCGCATGACGTTGGCTGTCGTGAACTTGGCGGAACATCGCGGGCAGTGCTTCGCCCGTTTTCCCGCCGCGTGCCACGCCGAGCTGCGGGGAAAGCCTTGGCGGCTGGAAGATCGACTGGGCCCCGAGATCCACGAACGCGACGGCGACGACCTCGCCAATCGCGGACTCTACCTGGACATGCCATCGATGGGCCGGCACATCTTCCAGCTACGCAGCCCCTGAAGACGCGGCCCTGGCACAGTCTCTGTCGAAGACGCGCCCGTGCCCGGATCGGCGTCCACGGCAACCGTGGACACGGGAAAAGCCGCGTTGGCGAGCTTGCTCCGGCCAAGGTGCGCCGGCCAACGTGTGCTGGCCAACGTGTGCTGGCCAACGTGTGCCGGCCAAGGTGTGCAATGGCGAATCTGCGTGGGGGGAAATGCCTAGCCGAACG
>CAIXSC010000475.1 GCA_903921945.1 uncultured Planctomycetaceae bacterium | reverse complement strand
GTTTCCTCGGAATTGGTGCTGATCGCCACCGTGGTGGTGATCGGACTGCTCACCGGCTTGGCGGCGGTGCGCGATGCTTTGATCAGCGAGTTGTCCGACGTGGCGGGCGCCATCCAGGACATCAACGAGAGCTACTCGATTGACGGCGTGGTCGGCCACAATGCCAACACGGCCGGCTTCAACTACTTGGATGGCACCGACGAGTGCGATCTGAACGACGATCCGGCGGGCGTTGTGGACAACTGCATCACGTTCAATGGCGTGGTCACCAACGAAGAAGCCGTGTTCACTCGCAGCGTCAACACGCCGTCGACGTAGTCTTAGCGACGGGACTTGCGTGGCGGCCTGCATCGATCGCGGGCCGCGAGTTTGAGTCTTGCGGTCGGTTGCTCGCCGCAGGACGTTGTTCACCATGTGGACGGTTCGACAAACCGCCACTTCGTCCGTCCCCATGGTGAGGCCTTGGGAATCGAATTCCAGCCGGCCGGTCAGGTTCCGCTTGGCGTTCCTTGCGGATTCTGGACGTTGGCCGAATCTCCGCCGGCCGTCGGCTGTGCGGCTTTCCAGCGAGCCCAGCCTCTCTTGGCTTCGGCGGAACGCGGATCGCGATCCAGCACCTGGCGGTAGGCGGCCGCCGCCTCTTCCGCTTGTCGCAATTGGGCATGGGCGTTGGCCTTGGCGAGCCAGATGTCCAGGTGTCCCGGGTTGCGAGCGACCGCCAGATCGTAGAACGAAATCGCTTCTTCCCATTTCTTTTCCCGTTCGCGCAAGCGGCCCAGATTGGCCGCCGCCAACGCCACTCCCGCCTTGTTCTGGGCGGCGCGGCGGAAGTGTTGCTCGGCTTCCTCGAGCCGGTTCTGGCGTGCGCGAAGGTTGCCAAGTCCGATGTCGACCCACCACGCGTCGGGACGGTAACGTAACGTTTCGCCAAAATGCCGCTCGGCGTCCTCGAGTTGCCCGCGTCGCTCGTATTGCAACGCGAGTTGATTGTGGGCCCGGTAATTCCAGGGACTGACGGCCAGCACCGAACTCCACATCCGCACCGGGTCGATGTAATCACGATTGCGCACGATGGTCCGCGCGGACAGGGCCACAAGCACGACCATCGCAACCACGGAACACAAGTCGACCGGACTCGCGAACCACCGGTTCACCGGTTCGCCGCGGCTGTTGCGAGTCATCCGGGCCGAGATACCGACGGTGCCGAGCACCGCCAACGCGACGACCGCGGCCAGTGGCAGGTACATACGGTGCTCGAACGCCAAGTCGGCGATTGGCATGACGCTGGATGTCGGCGCAAGAATCGCGAAAAAGTAAATACCCAGAAATCCCCAACGGGGAGCGCGAAATAGCGCCCCGATTGTCAACCCCACCAAGCTTAAGATCAGAATCCCATGTGGATAAATCTCCCATGGTGACTGGGCAACGGGCCAGCGATAGTCCAAGCACAGGGTCTGCGGCCAGATACTCAGCCATAAATAATGCACCAGCACGCCCGCTTGGCTGCGGAAGTATTCCCAAGGGGTGACGCTCGCGACACCGAAGCCGGCGGACGCGGCGCGTTCCGGAATGAGCGCCCCCCGAAACTGATAGGCCATCCACAGGGCCACGCCCAACGTCGCCAAGTGATACCACCCGCGGCGGCGAACCAATTCACGCCAACTGGCCGCCAAAAACGCCCGGTCGTACGCCAGGGCAACCGCCGGAAAAACGGCCGCGATCTCCTTGCACTGAGCGGCGAGGGCGAGACTGGCGAGGCTGGTAGTCAGCCATAGCCGAGCTGGCCGCGTTCCGTCCACGCGGGCCAACGCGTAGAGTCCCAACAAGAAAAACAAACCCATCAACGATTCAAAACGCTGCACGACGTAGGTGACCGCGCCTGTCTGCAACGGGTGAACGAGCCAAAGGGCGGCGATGATCAACGCCAAACCATGGGCGCGACTCGAGAAACAGTTCGCGATTCCGGGAAGCAGCAGCGTCCGCCGCGCAAACCCATATAGAGCACATGCGGCCAATCCGTGGATCACGATATTCACCGCGCGAAATCCACGAGGGTCAAGTCCGTGCAGGCGGTAGTTCAATGCGAAAGACAGCGTGCCAATGCGCCTCGTCGCCGACGATTCCCAAGCGGTCGCCAGCGTGCGGATCGCCGGCCGACGCTCGAGGAACTCGTTGTCGTCCAGGTAAAACGGCGCCTTCCAACCGTTCGCGAACACGGCCACGGTCAACGCCATGAGCAACAGCCCGACCACAAACGGTGACAGCCGCGAAAGCATGCCCCGCGGGCCCGAAACTGGCTCGGGCACTCCTTCTCCAGGCTCGTCTTCCGATCGCGTCGCAATCATGTTCATGCCTTGGTCCCCTGAACGGTTCGAACGGCTGGACGGCCGGCTTCATAAGCCTCCAATCGCGAGCGCAACCGCGAGTCGCTATCCGCATCTCCGGGCAATTGGAGCGCCCGCCGGGCCGCTTTGACAGCCTCGGAGTATCGGCCATTGGCGGCGTAAGCAGCGGCTAGCGTGTCGAGCACATGCCGATTGCGGCCACGAGTGCGTCGCGCTAACGACTCGCTTAAACGCAACGCCTCCCCGGCATTCCGGACACCGACTGCTTGCGACGTGGCCAACAGGTCCGCCAACCGCACAGGCACGACGAGCAACCCCGGATCGAGTTCCAACGCGCGTCGGAAACAATCCACAGCCCCCTGGTCGTCGCCGCTGTTCTCCAGCGCCCACCCGAGCGCCCCCCAGGCTTCCTCGAAGCGGGCATTTAAATCGGTGGCCTTGCGAAAGCACTCCGTCGCACGCTGCCAGTCGCGATTATTGAAGTGGATGGAACCGAGATTGAACCACGCCGAGTAGGCGCGGGGATTGGCCTCCACCGCCCTTTCAAACCGCTGCATCGCCTCGGCATGTTTACCCTGTCTTACGAAAATGATTCCGAAGTGGCCATGCACTTGAGCGCTGTTCGGCATGCTCTGCTCCAGCACCCGGAGCTGCTCCAGAGCCTCCTCGTACTTACGCTGTTTCGTCAGGTGAGCCGCGAGATTGGTCCGAGCGCGTAAATTCGATGGATTGCGGGCCAACGGCTGGGACCAAAGACGCGTGGGCTCGGCATAATCACGATTGCGAAAGACAGTCCGCGTCCCGAGTGCCGCCACCGCAACCACCAGCACTACGCCGGCGACAGCGATCGGCCACCCTCCTCGTGCGCGAGCGGCGACATGTCGCGTGATCGCCGCCACGCCGACCACGGCCAAGCCCAGGACACTCGCCGACGCCAGATACATCCGGTGCTCGACAGCCAGATCGAGAATCGGAATCACACTGGAGGTTGGGGCCAAAAGAATAAAGAACGACGCCGCAACATACCCCAGTGGCGGACACCGCCACAACCAAGCTCCAGTGACCGCCAACATGGCCACTATGATAGCCCCGAGTCCAAAAATCTGGACCGGTGATTCCGCTACTGGCCAGCGATAGTCGATGCACAATTCCAGCGGAGCGAACACGAGCCGCAGATAGTGCAAAATCACCCCCGGCTGGCTTCGCAAATAGCTCCAGGGCGTCAGGCCCTCCATGCCGATGCCGGCGGATGCAAACTCGTCCGTCGCCAGCACTCCGCTCCGCGACACAGTCCACGCCGCGCCGCAAGCGAGAAACAAGTAAAGCAGTCCCTGGCGTCGAACAATCGCGCGCCACTCCGTTCCAAAACAACATCGATCCAACGCCACCGCCAAAACCGGCAGCACCACCGCCGTTTCCTTGGACTGGTATGCCAGCCAAGCGGAAATCATCGCCGTCCCCTGCCAAACCCCAACGCGCCACCCGGTAGCCAGCCACGCCCGGGCGGCAAGCCATAACGTCAACAGAATGAACATGCCCGCCAACGACTCGAAGCGCTGGATCACATAGGTGACGCTCTCGGTCTGCAGTGGATGCACGACCCACAGGACCGCGATCGCCGCCGCCATGTCCGCCGCCCAGCGCCGTGTCCATTCCGGAGCCCGCGGCGACGAGAGGATCAGGCCCGCCAAGGCGTAAAGACACCAACCCGCAGCGGCATGGATCGCGATGTTGGTCGAGTGATAGCCGGCCAGTCCGTTTTTTGTCCAGGAATAATTCCAGGCGAACGTCAACGTGGCGAAACGCCGTGTCCACGGCGTCTTCCACGCCGCCGCGATGGAATGAGTATCAACCTCGTCGACCAACAACGCGACGTCATCAAACGTGAGCGGCGCATGCAGACCATTCAGGTAAGGCAGCACGGCTCCGATGGTGATCAACACCCCGTAGAGAATCCCGCGACGCGCCCACCATTTCGAACCAGCCGTCTCCATGCTCAGCTTCCTCCAGTCGCCCGCCCCGATGGCTGCGACGCGTCCAGTGCTTCGGCGGGAATCGCGCCCTTCGGGCCGGATGCGATCGGCTTGCCGGCTTGATAAGCGGCCAGTCGGACCTCCAGTCGGGCTCGCAATGACTTTTCAGGCGAGAGTTTCAACGCCGCTTGAGCTACGCGGACCGCCTCGGTGTTCCGGCCATTAGCGGCGAGCGCGGCGGCGAGCGAGTCCAAAATGTATGGATTGCGGCCTCGCGT
>CAIXSC010000474.1 GCA_903921945.1 uncultured Planctomycetaceae bacterium | reverse complement strand
GCTGTTCGGCAGCTCGCTGATCGCCGGCCCCGAGCCCGCCCAGCCATTGTGTTACCGCGTCCTCGTCCATGCTCGTTCCGCCCCGCGTCCTCGCCGCGATCGCCCCAGCCACTCCACCGTCATTGTAGCCGCCCCGCCCGCTAACGTTCGCAAACCCAAGTTACCCGCCAATCGTGCGAGTCGCCGTATGGGCCCGCGATCCCGCGCCGCTCGTTTGCTGGCCGCTCCGTCGGCCGCTAGAATCCCCAACAGTTTCGCGGCCTTCCCATATCGACCCGGAATCGTTGGCCACACTGCCGCTTCCGCGCGGGTTGCTGATTCCACGTTATCCGCAGCGCCGGTCCCTTCGCGTCTTCGATCCACCGAGTTGCGCGGCCTGCCGATCCTGCCGATCCTGGTAGTTCCCTATGTCGCCTCCCGCCTTGCCCGACGAAGACTCCGAGGCCGTGCCGCCCACGACGCCGCCCCAAGATGCGGAGAACGACTCCAAGTTAGCCGCCAGGAACTCCGTCATCGACGCGGCCGACATCGCTGCCAACGATGCGGCCAACGATGCGGCCAACGATGCGGCTTGCGCGGGGCGAGCGGTGGCGGACAGCGGTTGGTTCGATCGGCAATGTGACCGGTTTGAACGGGAATTCCGAGCTGGCGGGGAACCGCGGATCGAGGATTATCTTGCCGAGTGCCCTGCCGCGAGCCGGTCGGAGTTGCTGCGCGAATTGCTCGCGGTCGAATGGGAGTTGCGGCGGCGGCGCGGCGAAGCGATCAAGCTGGACACGTACCGCGGGCGGTTTCCGGACGACTTGGCGATCGTCGAGGAATCAGCCGCGGTCACGGTTCCGCTCACTCCCGCGCATCGCTTGGCGCCGGGTGGAATCGAGGCGCAGGGCGCCGAACCGGATTCGGCAGTGACCTCCGCGCGTTATGGCGGCTTGCGGCTTTTCCGCCGCGGCGGTCTGGGAGCGCTCTACCGCGGCCGCGACGAAATTCTGCAGCGCGACGCGGTGGTGAAATTCATGAATGAAGCGTGCGCAAGCGACCCGGCGCTTGTGGCCCAATTCCTCATCGAAGCCGAGATCACCGGCCGGCTCGACCACCCCGGTATCGTGCCTGTGTACGGTATCGGCCGCGATCACCGGGACCGGCCGTTTTACGTCATGCGATTGATCCACGGCTGCGAACTAAAGGCAGCGATTCAAGAGTACCACGGGTCTGATTTCGACACCGGCGCGGGAGACCGCGACCTGTCCGGCGGTTCTTCCAGCGGCTCGCGAAGCGGCCTGCCGTCCGGCGGCGAACGCGACCGTCGCCGGGCTCCGCTTCGCGATCGGCGCCGCGGTCGGCCGCTATTCCACTTGCTCGAACATCTGGTCCGAGCCTGCAATACCGTGGCCTACGCGCACCACGTTGGCATTCTGCACTGCGATCTCAAGCCGGCGAACATCATGATCGGCAAGTATGGCGAGACGTTCGTGGTTGATTGGGGGCTGGCGGCTTCGTTTGAACGGACTTCGACCTTTTGGGCGCCCAACGAAGCGACGATGCGGCCGCGTTCGGCCACGAACGGCGGTTCGGATGGCCGCCGTGGCGGCACCTATGGCTATGTCAGCCCGGAACAACTGTCGGCCGACGCCGTGGTGGGGCCGGCGAGCGACATCTACAGCCTTGGAGCGACACTCTACGAGATCCTCGCTGGCAAGCCGCCGTTCGACGGCCGTGACCGCGGGGTGCGCGAACAGATCCGCTTAGGGCGATTCCCGCCGCCTCGCGCTGTGCAACCCGATGTCTGTCCGCGACTCGAGGCGATTTGCCTGAAGGCCCTGCATCTCGACCCAACCCAGCGCTATCCAACCGCTAAATCGCTGGCGGAAGATCTGGAAAACTGGATGCGCGACGACGAGATCGTCGCCCGTCCCGATCGTCGACTCGATCGGCTGGCGCGATTGGGGCGCCGGCACCGCGGCGCGACCGCCGCGTTGCTGGTCGCGCTGCTGACCGCGGCCGCGTCGCTGGCCTGGATTGGGCGCAGCCGGGAAATCGCGGAGCACGAGCGCGCCTTGCGGGAGCAATCCGAGCGGTTTCGCGCGGTCCAGGAGCAAGCGTTCGCCAACCAGAGGATCGGCTTCACGACGGCGCTCGACACCTTTGAGGACCTTTGTCGGCCCATGGCCAATGGCGAAATGAACAACCTTGGCGTGTTCCGACCGCTGGTCGACAAGATTCGCGACTTCACGGGCGACTACCTGGACAACTTCGCCGACGCCGAGGCGATGCGGTTGCCGACCGCGCGTGTTTACGAGCTGCGCGGCGCCGTCTCGCGGGTCTACTCAAGCGATTCAAAGCGGGCCGTCGAGGATTTCGCCCGCGCCGAGTCTTTGTATCAAGCGTTGCCGCTTGATGGTCCGGACCGGGACGAAATCGAGCCGCGGTTGGCGCGGGTGCGGATCAGTCAGGGACGGCTCTTCCTTCAGCGCCGCGAATATGCCGAGGCGGGGCATGCGCTGGAGGCGGCGGCGGAGGCG
>CAIXSC010000473.1 GCA_903921945.1 uncultured Planctomycetaceae bacterium | reverse complement strand
TTATGCAAAAGGCACGCCGTCACGCATGAACGCGCTCCGACAGCTTGTAAGCACATGGTTTCAGGTTCAGTGTCCTCCCCTTGTAGGGGTTCTTCCCACCTTTCGATCGCTCTACTTAGTTCACTATCGGTCGTTAGAGAGTATTTAGCCTTACGGGATGGTCCCCGTCGATTCAGTCGGGGTTTCACGTGCACCGACCTACTCAGGTACTCCTCGAGAGACCAGCTCAATGCCGCCTACGGGTCTGTCACCCTCTATGGATCCGCTTTCCATCGGATTCGGCTATCGACTGGCTTTGTAACTCCCATATGAGAAGCCCTACAACCCCACCGGGAAAATCCCGATGGTTTGGGCTGTTCCGCTGTCGCTCGCCGCTACTGACGGAATCGAGTTTTCTTTCTTTTCCACGAGCTACTGAGATGTTTCAGTTGGCTCGGTTTGCCACTTGAGCCTATGGATTCAGCTCAAGCTAATTCGGGAATCCCGGGATCAACGCTCGTTTGACAGCTCCCCCAAGCTTTTCGCAGCCTTCCACGCCCTTCTTCGCCTTCTAACGCCAAGACATCCCCCATGTGCCCTTAATAGCTTGGCCACCCAAATTCAAGGCTCTCCAGCTTGCAATGGCTTTCACCACCACATCCTGAAGCATCCCGAAATCTTTCCTGTCAAGCTATCGATCCGAGGAGGCGTTCCGAAAAAACGCCTCCACAAGTCGACGATATTCATCTCTACTGCCCTAGACGCGCCCAGCACTTAGCTTTCGCTAAGACCAAGCGATCTGAGGCGCTAGCTGGGATCGCGGTTCCCTGGCTTTCGCCAAGCGAAACCGCTCCACAAGATGCCATCTTACCTCTACATTCGGATTGTCAAAGATCAATAGCAATCCAGCTTTCGCCGCATCGCTCGCTCTATTAAGCGAATAGAACTCTCGATTTCCCGAGAACTCAATTCGACTAATGTTGCTTCAAACCTTACTCGATCAACCTTCCAACTTCGACCACTCACTCGTCGCGTTTGTTAGCGTCTCGTGAGCGGGGAGTGAACTTTACTTACCTCACCTTCTCGTGTCAACCGGTCGTTTTTTTATTTTTTCAACCGTCTGTCACTTCGAAGAACCACTCGCCTCAGTCACTCCTCATCGGCGAGTCGCGGATTTAACCAGGATCGTCTTTCACTCGCAAGGCCGCGTCGCGGATTTTTTTTGCGAGCTTCGAACGTCTGATCTCGTCCGGCTCTTCCACCACTTCAGCCCCACATCACTGCGTCGGCCGTCGTCGTGGATTACTAACTTCGGACGGGATTCTACGGATCATGAGCCGTTCCGCAAGGGGCGGTCTTCCCGGAGCCGCCTCCATCAACGGTTTCCGCTTCTCACGCTTGGAGTTGCGCTGGCCAAAAAATTCTGGACGCGGCCCGCTCTGCGGCGACACGCAGTCAGGCCACGGCCTCCGAGAACCAGCCGCCACCCTCCCCGGGATGCGCTGCTACAATTGGACCGGCAGAAGATGGGTTGGGGAGTCGAACAAGGGGCTGCGACCAAAGGAGTTTCGGAATGCCTCGAGTACTTGTGACGCCGGTTGTGTACGCCGATGGCCGCGGTCCGTGGCGCGATGTCTTGGATGCGGCGGGCTTCGAGGTCATCCTGGCCCAGGGAGATTGCGTCCACCTGCCGACCACCGATTTCGTGCGGCAGCTACAGGGAGTGGACTGCACATTGGCGAGTGTTGAGCGTTACTCGGATGAAGTTTTCGCGTCGAGCCAATTGCGGGCGGTCGCCCGCGTGGGGGTTGGCTACGACGCGATCGACGTGGCTGCCGCGACCGCTCACGGTGTCGCGGTGGCGATCACACCCGGCACCAACGAGCACTCGGTCGCCGAGCAAGCGATCGCACTGATCACGGCCGTTTTCCGCGATACGCATACCCGCGACCGCGAGATTCGCAGCGGCGTCTGGCGCCGCGACTGCCCGCGACGATTGGCCGGCAACACCATTGGGCTCGTCGGCCTCGGTCGCATCGGCAAGGCGATGGTCCGCCGCTGCCAGGGGCTCGGCCTCGATGTGGTGGCTTACGACCCGATGCCGGACACTCGCTTTGCCGCCGAGCATAGCGTTCGGCTCTTGCCGCTCCACGAATTGCTCGCCACCGCGGACATCGTCAGCCTCCACATGCCCTGCACTCCGGAAACTGTCGATTTGATCAATGCCGAGGCACTGGGACGCATGAAGCGCGGATCGGTCCTGATCAACACGGCTCGCGGCGGGCTGGTCGATGAGTCCGCCCTGGAAGCGGCACTGCGGTCGGGCCACCTCTACGGAGCCGGACTTGATGTTTGCAAGGTCGAGCCGCTGCCGCCGGGCAGCCCCTTGCGCCAGTTCCCCAATATCGTTTTCGCCCCACACCTAGGCGGCATCGACCAGACGGCGCTCGACGCCATGGGCAAGCTGGCCGCGGAGTGCTTGGTGAATCTGGCCGCGAACCACTGGCCCCAAGGGTGCATTGTGAACGACGGGCTGCGGCAAGGTTGGAGGTGGTAACGCCATGCTGCCGCGACTGCCGTCCGACGTCCCGCCCGGCCTGATCGACAGAGCGGCGGGGCATATTCGAAATTTGCTGGCGAACGACGCCTCGGGCCATGACTGGTGGCACATCTGGCGAGTTTGGCGGACGGCCCGCTGGCTGGCCGAGCGGGAAGGAGCTGATGTCGCGGTTTGCGAACTGGCCGCGTTGCTCCACGATGTCGCCGACTGGAAGTTCCACGGCGGCGATATCGAGGCTGGTCCACGGGTCGCCCGGGAATGGCTGGTCGCAGCCGGCGCCGATCGCGAACTGGCGGACCGCGTCGCGGGGATCGTCGCGGCGGTAACGTTTAAAGGGGCGGGAGTTGCCACACCGACTGCCAGCTTGGAGGCGGCGTGTGTTCAAGACGCCGACCGACTCGACGCGATCGGAGCGATCGGGATCGCTCGAGCGTTCGCCTACGGCGGGGCCAAAGGTCGCCTCATGCACGATCCCGACCAGACGCCGCAACATCACCAGGATTTCGCGGCCTATCGCGGCAATTCCGGCCCGACCGTGAACCACTTTTACGAGAAACTGCTTCTGCTGCGGGACCGGATGCAGACGGCGAGTGGCCGCGTCTTAGCCGAGCAGCGTCATGCATTTCTCGAACGTTTCCTGGAAGAGTTCCACGCCGAATGGAATCTCGGGGGCAACCCGTAGAGTCGACCGCCGACACTTCGCGCGGTTTTTACGGTAATGAGGAATCCTTAGCCTCCGCGGCGCAAAAAGCCATGTATTTACTGATGTTTCCCTTCGCGACGTGCGGCGATCGCAATTAAACTCGACCCGCGTTGCCGGTCACTGACCGGGCGCGGTCTGGTTTTTTGTCCTCTATCCCCTGAACGACTCCATGCGATCGCGAGAACCATCCCAAACGCCTCAGGATGTCGAGCAACTGATGGTTAACGCGCGTTTGCGAGACGCGTTGGAACCGTACGTTGACGACTCGATGCTGCCGCTCAAAAGTCGCCGATTGACAACGGCGGCGGAAAATGAGTTTCTGGCCTCGCTGTTGGCCTGGGAGCGGGCCCCCGTCGAGCCGATTAGCCGCTGGTTCGATCCCGAGTTGGTGTTGCCGAGTCCTGACAAATTGAGCGATGACGGTCTGCGGGAAGCGCTGCGACACGCGATTGATCGCCTGTATCAGCGACGGATTGTGCTGCAGTGGACCGACCACCTCTCCGATCGGCAGCTGTACTTGATTCTCTATCGAGACTTGCTGCCGGCCGAGGAAAAAAAGCTCGATTTGCGCGATTCGTACCAGGTTTGGCGGTTCCTGGACATCGAGCACGACACGGAACTGTGGCTTCGGTACTATGCTACCGGCGAAGAACGGCGCGCGTGGTCCGAGTTGTCGGGCGAGCCGCCGCCTCCCGCCGAACGAGCCCCCTTCCCTCGCAATCTGCCAACCTGCCCTCCACGCGGCTGATGATCAGCCGGTTCGGGATGGGCTGCCGAGACCCATGCCGAACGCCTCCGCCGCCGACCGCGTTTCCCGTCTCCGGGCCGAGATCCAGGAGCATGACCGCCGCTACTACCGCGAAGCGGCGCCGATCATTACCGACCTGGAATATGACCGGCTGTTATCCGAGTTGCGGTCCTTGGAGGATGCGCATCCGGAATTGCGCTCCCCCGACAGTCCGACGCAGCGATTGGGCGACCAACCGCTTGAAAGCCTCGCCGCGGTCCGCCATCGCTTGCCGATGCTGTCGATCGAAAACACGTACAGCATCGCCGAACTGCGGGCCTACTGCGAAAGCGTGGCGAAGCAGTTGGACGGGGAGCCGATCGCTTGGGTGGTCGAGCTGAAGATTGATGGAGTCGCCGTGTCCCTGACGTACGAGGATGGCCTGTTGGTCCAGGCGGCGACCCGGGGGAACGGCGAAGTCGGCGACGACATCACGCATAACGCGCGAACCATTCGCGACATTCCCCTGAGGCTCGCGGGCGCGCATCCTCCCCGGCGATTGGAGGTGCGGGGGGAGATTTACATGGAAAACGCCGCGCTGGGGCGGCTGAACGCGCGTCAAGCGGCTCGCGGCGAGCCGCCGTTTAAGAACACCCGCAATGTGGCGGCGGGAACGATCCGCTTGCTAGACGCGCGGATTTGTGCCGAACGCGAACTGCGTTTTTTCTGCCATGGGGTTGGCGCGTGCGACGGGCTTCGGGCGGACAACCACCTCGATTTCCTCGAAGAGATTCGCGGTTTAGGGCTGCCGCCGACACCGCGTGTGGCGATGTTCGCCTCCCTGGAGTCGATGCTGTCGCACTGCGAATCGCTCATCGAAGACCTGCATTCGCTCGACTTCGAGGTCGATGGGTTGGTGCTGAAAGTGAACCGTTTCGACCAACGCGAGCGGCTGGGAACACGCTCGAAGAGCCCGCGGTGGGTGGTGGCGTACAAATTCGAGAAATATGAGAAGCCGACGCGGTTGGCCAGGATCTCGGTGCAAGTGGGCAAGACGGGCGCGGTGACGCCAGTAGCGGAGCTTGAACCGGTGGAACTGGCCGGCACGACGGTGAGCCGGGCGAGTCTCCACAACGCGGATGAGATCGCGCGGAAGGACATTCGCGAAGGCGATATCGTGGTGGTGGAAAAGGCGGGCAAGGTGATCCCGCACATCGTTCGAGTGGAAACCCACGAGCGGCGCGGCGATCCGCCGGCGTTTCGCTTCCCGACCGACTGCCCCGAATGCGGCGCCGCGCTTGTGCGGGACGCCGGGGGCGTCTACATCCGCTGTCCCAATGCGAGTTGTCCCGCGCAGTTGCGGGAACGAATCCGTTTTTTCGCCGGCCGGGACGCAATGGACATCGAAGGACTGGGCGACAAGCTCGTGGAGCAGTTAGTGGGCCGGGGGGACGGATTGGTGCGGCGTTTCGGAGACTTGTATCGGCTGCGTTGGGAGGAAGTGGCGGCCTTGGAGCGGCTGGGTGAAAAGTCAGCTCGCAACTTGGTTGGGCAGATCGCGGCCAGCAAGGAACGGGGACTCGCCCGCTTGTTGAACGCCCTGTCGATCCGCCATGTCGGGGTTCGGGTGGCCCAGATATTGGCTCGTCATTTCGGCTCGATGAATGCTTTGCGCGACGCGGACGAGGCGACATTGAGCGGCGCGCCGGAGGTGGGGCCTGTTATTGCGAAAAGTGTTTACGAATATTTGCGCAGTGTCGAAGGACGGGAGGCGATCGCCGACCTGGAGGCGATCGGCGTGTTGATGGCGGAATCGAGCTCGGGGCCGGCCATGCTCAGCGATCGGCTCGCTGGCAAGACACTGGTCGTGACCGGCACGCTGACGCGATATTCGCGCGACGAGATTCAAGCGTTGATCCACCGGCATGGCGGGCGGGCGTCCGGCAGCGTGTCGCGGAAGACCGACTATGTGGTCGCCGGCGAGAACGCGGGCTCGAAGCTGGACAAAGCCCGCCAGTTAGCGGTCCCCGTGCTGACGGAAGACGAGTTCGAGCGTTTGATCGGCGACGCCGAGCCGCCGGATTCCACGGCCGCTGGAACCGGGGCGTCGCCGTGAAACCAAGTCACACCGATCGAGCGGCCCGCATTGTGTACCAGCCGATGGCCATCATTCCAAGCGCGAGACCGGCGGTCAACTCGAAGGTCGAGGCATTTTCGAACCTGTAGGCCGCTTGGCGACCGTGGCGTTCAAGGTAATAGGCCAGGCTTCCCGCTCCCGGCATCCAGCGGTTCCAAACCGCTTGGATGAGAGCGTACAAGCACGGCAAGGCGATTGCGAGTCCGATAGCACGCGGCACCCAGGCGGGCGTCGCCCGGCGAAGGTGCAGGGCGTCCGCGACGCATCGAGTGCGGGTCATCAGGTCTTCCCGCAGCGGCGCGGGCAGGTGCCGGAGCGCATCGAGTCTCGTAAAGGGAGCCGCTAGCCGCGCGAGGTCGTCGATAAGCTGCCGCTGGGCGTCGGAGCCGAGTTCCCTGACCCGTTCGCATTCCGCGAGCAGGGCTTGATGGGCTTGTTCGTAGCCGCGGCCGCCGTGGGTGAGTCGTGCCAACCAATCCTTGACGCATTCGCGGAGCGGTTGAAACTCGGGTGGCAGGGGATCGGGAAACATTCCGGCGGTGCCGGGTGTCGTCGAAGCGGTCATCATCGCGCTCCTGCGAAGGTGCCGCCATCGCCAAAGTTCTTATAGATGTCAAAGGCGGCGGGTCCGAGAATCACCACGAAAACGGCGGGGAAGATGAAGAGAACGGTCGGGATAAGCAGTTTGACGGCCGCTTTTTGGGCCCGCTCCTGAGCGAGCTGCAACCGCTTGATTCGCAAGGATTCGGCATGGGTCCGCAGCGCTTGAACGATGCTCGCTCCGTACCGTTCCGCTTGGGTGGCGACGGCTGCCAGATTTCGCAATTCGTCGAGCCCGAAGCGATCCGAGAAGTTGCGCAGGGCAACGCCCGTGGAATTGCCCAATTGGATTTCGCGTTGGACGATCGTCAGTTCGAAGGCGAGCAGCGGGTGGACGACGGTCAATTCCTTCGCCAGCCGGATCAAGGCGGCGGGAAGGCTGAGCCCGGCTTCGAGCGAAATGACGAGGATATCCAGGGCGTCGGGCAAACCGCGGCGAATGTCAAGTTGCCGTCGTTTAATGCGTTGGTCGAGGTAAAGCGAAGGGATAAGAACCGCGCAGACACCGGTCACGAGGACTCCGAGGGTGGCGAGCCGGGGCGTGACGAGTCCCGTGAACCAAAGGCCGGCGACCACTGCCAAAAGCCCCGCGGCGAGCCCGCCTTGGCCGAGGAAGTAGTAGTTCGCCGCGTTGCGACGGTAGAGCCCGGCCTGTATCAGCCGTTCGGCGAACTGGTTCTTTCCGCGTTGCTGGGCTGGCGACACGCGACGATCGCCTGTCGTCGGATTGGAAGCGGGCGAGTTGGCGGCGCCGTCGCGGGGAACGCCCCCCGCACTATTCGCCGCCGGGTCTCCCGTCAGATTGGCGGCGGCCGCCGCCGCCGCTTCGGCGGCCGAACGTTTACGGCCGAAATCGACGCCGAAGATAAACAGCGCCAGCGTTACCATCGCCCAAATGGAGATACCCATCAGTATCATCGGGCTCGACACGGCCAACATACGCGGCTCCGAATTCCCGGCGTCGCCGCGCTGCTAACGCGACTGGCCGTCCCAGGGTTGAGAGTGACAGCAGAGGCTTAAAACTCGAAATTGACGATTTTGCGAATCCAGAGCGCCCCGATCGTCATCATTCCCAGCGTGCTGTAGATCAGCCATTCATGGTCGAACAAAGCCAAGGCGTAGGGGCGGTTGAGGAAATACAATGCGACCCAGATCATCAACGGCAGTCCGAGCAGCAACAGCGCCTGCATTCGGCCTTCCGCAGTGAGCGTTTGAACTTCGCCGCGCAACCGGAATCGTTGTCGAACGACATGCGCCAGCCGATCGAAGAGTTCGGTGATGTTGCCGCCCGCTTGCCGGTGGATCATCAACGCCATGACGAAGATACGCACCTCCATCGCGCCCGTGCGGCGGGCGAGTTCGCGGAGCGCGATATCCGGCGACAAACCGAGGTTTTGCTGTTCGTAGCAGTACCCGAACTCAGTGCCGAGCGGCGGAGGAAATTCCTCAGCGACCGAGTGCATCGCCTGGGCGACGGTCTGTCCCGAGCGAAGGATACGGGCCATCAGTTCCAGCGCGTCGGGCAATTGCGATCGAATCGCTTCCACGCGGCGTTTCCGCATCTGCAAGAGGTAGACGAGCGGACCAGCGGCCCCGAGCAACGCGGCCAAGATGCCCGTCTTGGGAGCTTGCAGCGGGAGCCAGAAGGCCAGCAGCATGCAGAGCGAGGCGGCGGCGGTGTAGGAGACAAATTGCAGCGGCGTGATGCTCACGCCCGACTGCTCGATCAGTTCCCGGAGCCGTTCGGCGGGCGACCGATAGCGAGCCCCGCTCGCCGCGGCGTCCATCATTTCGCCTAGTTGCGTCAGGCTCATGCCACCGCGTTCACCGCCGTTCGAGGTGGCATACGAGGGGCGCACCGCCAGGCCACCGGCTAGGTCGCCGTCGATCGGTCGCGGAGGCAAATTGCCCGGATCTTTGGCGAGGAACAAATCGCTCAGCGCCATATTGGCGGCGAACACGCCAAGAAAGACGGCGAAGAAGGTGCCTACCGAGGCGATGATTAACGCGAGGTCCATGGTTTACCTCCCGCTATTGAGCATGCGTTGCTCGAAGGCCTGCATCGGCAGTCCGTTGCCGGTCGACTCGAGCCGTTCCGCGAAATACGGCCGGACGCCGGTCGCCGAAAAATAGCCTTGGGCGCGCCGTTGGGCATCGAGCCCTGTCTGGTGGAACACAAACAGATCGTGCATGGTCAACACCTCGCCCTCCATGCCGGTGATTTCGGCGATACGGGTGATTTTCCGCAGGCCGCCGCTAAGCCGCGCGGCTTGCACCACCACATTGACGGCCGATGCGATCTGCCGGCGAATGGTCCACATCGGCAGTTCGAAACCGGCCATGCCGACCATCATTTCCAACCGCATCACGGCATCCCGTGGCGTGTTGGCATGGATCGTCGTCAGACTGCCATCGTGGCCGGTGTTCATGGCTTGCAGCATGTCGAACGCTTCGGACCCGCGGCACTCGCCGATGATGATCCGGTCCGGCCGCATTCGCAGCGCGTTGCGCAGCAAGTCGCGGCTCGATACCTCGCCTTGGCCTTCGACATTGGCGGGCCGGGTTTCCATGCGGATGACGTGCTCCTGCTGCAACCGCAATTCGGCCGCGTCCTCGATGGTCGCCACCCGCTCGTCGGAAGGAATGAAACCGGAGAGCATGTTCAATAGGGTCGTCTTGCCGCTACCGGTGCCGCCGGAAACGACAATGTTCAACCGGGCGCGGACCGCCGCCCGGAGGTAGTCCAGCATGTCGCGAGTGATCGAATCGTTGCGGATCAAATCCTCGCCCTGAAGCGGTTTGGCGCCGAAACGACGAATCGAAACAAGCGGTCCATCGAGCGCCAGCGGCGGAATGATCGCGTTCACGCGGCTGCCGTCGGCGAGCCGCGCGTCGCACATTGGCTGGGTTTCATCGATGCGACGTCCGACACCGCCTACGATCCGCTGAATGATCTTCACCAAGTGGGCATCGTTCGCGAACTTCACTTTGGTACGCGACAACTTCCCCTTGCGTTCGACATACACGGTCGACGAACCGTTGATCATGATGTCGGAGATGGTGGGATCTTTGAGGAGCATCTCGAGCGGTCCCAGGCCGAACGTCTCGGCGATCACGTCCTCAAGAAGTCGTTCGCGATCCTCCGCGGTGAGCCGGCCGCCCTCTTGTTCCAACACCTGTTCGGCGATGCGGCGCACCTCGAGTCGCAATTCCCGATCGTTCATCGTGCCGATGAACGACAAATCGATGCGTCCAATCACCTGCCGGTGGATATCTTCCTTGACCTGTTGGAATTCGCGCTCGCGAGAATCGTCCTCGGCCTCCTCCGGCGCCACAAGGGATTCGCTCTCCGCGGCGGGCCGCGCGTCCGCAACGACGGTCGGAGCGGAGGTCGGCATCGAGCCGTCGCCCGGCGCCGACGGAGATTGCGACGCGCCGGACGCTGTAGCCACCGAGCCAGCAGCCAGTTGGCCGGGAGTAGCCGACTCCTGGCGTTTCCGGGATTTCCAAATCATGACGCGATCCTTTGCGAGCGGAAGATTGCTTGCGGTTGGCTATTCGGGCGAAGACGCAAGCCGACATCCTCTCAGGCGCCTCCTAACGTGAAGCGCTACGCGATTGCTGAACGGTGATGGAACCGGAACCCAACCCCCGCAGCACACGTATCTGGTAATGTTTTGGCGCGACCTTGGCTGCCTGTTTCGCATCCGCCTTCTGCGTCTCGGCGACATCCGGTTTGGGCGGCGACGCGGCTGGAACGTCCGTTGCCGGATTGTTGGCCTCGTTCCCAGCCGGTCCCGCGGCGACGGACGAAGCGGACGCGCCAGTGGGATCGTTCGGAGTCGCGATTCCTTGCTGGAAGCGCAGTTCGCGCAGCGTCACATTGGAAACGGCAGCAGTCGCGTCATCCGTCTCGGATCGCAGCGAAAGATGCAGCGTGCCTCGTGTCTGGGCCAAGCTCAATTTGGCGGCTTCTTCCGGAGTCACGGCCAGTGTGACCGACTTCATTTCCTTCGGCGTCATTTTGTTGTCGGCGGGCATCTCCAAGTGCTGGCCCACCGCGAGCACGCGAATGTTCTGCAGCAGCACAGTCGCCGTGCCACCGCCCGACGACTCGTCACTGCCAGTCACCGTCAACACCACGTCGACATGGTGGTCGGGGACAATGAAACCCGCCACGAGGCTGGCGTCCGTGGGCGTCAGGATCGTGAAGGCCCGCATCCCTGCGGGGATCAACGGAGCCAACCCGCGGCCATCTTTGCCTTTCGCCACTTTGCCCGCGAACACCAAGTCGTCCGCCAAGATCGCCATCACGGCGACTCGCCCCACTACGTCTTCCAATTTGCTGAACGACTGGGCGGGCATCTTCGATTTGGGCCAGTCAATCAAACGCACCATTTTGTCCGTGATCAGTTCGCCGCGATGGATTTCCACCGCCGCGGTCACGACTTTGCCCATTTCAATCCCGCGTGTGGATGAGAGGCCCCGCGCATTCAACAAGGCCATCGCGGCGCACAGTCCACATACGCCAGCGAGAATCAACACGACAATCGATCGAAACGACATGACGGCGATCTCCTGGCCGGCGACATCCTCGAAACACGTCGGCAGTCCAAGCGCTAGACGCCTGCCGCGCCGCGAACGGTCACATAGAGCACTCCGATCCCCACCATCGCGCTAAAGGGAATCAATCGCCCGCGCCGGCCGTCGACGCGAACTACTTCTTGCACGGTCTGGTTCGCTAACCCGGCTCCGAAACCGCGTTTCCACAGACACAGGGACCAAAAGGTCAGCCGAAGGTTGGCCCAGGCTTGACCCGCCCCGCCACGGAAAACCAACAGCACCAAGCCATAGGCTCCACTCGCGACAGCTCCGATCACGAGAGCGCCCAGCAGCGGCTCCAACCCTAGCCACGCACCCATGGCCGCGACGAACTTCGCATCTCCCGCGCCAAAGACACCGAGCGCGTACGGCACCAAGAACAAGCCTAAGCCGATCGCGAAGCCGGTAAACCC
>CAIXSC010000472.1 GCA_903921945.1 uncultured Planctomycetaceae bacterium | reverse complement strand
CGGCCGTCGCCTACGGCTCGGCGGTAAACGAGTTGGCGGTAAACGTCACGGTCTTGCGTCGCGCACGATCCGGCCGCAAAGCGAGATCGGCTACGGCTTCGCCAATTTCGGGGCCAGCCCGGCCGTCGCCTACGGCTCGGCGGTAAACGAGTTGGCGGTAAACGGCACGGTCTTGCGTCGCGCACAAGGCCCGGCCGCAAAGCGAGATTGGCTACGGGTTGGCCAATCTGATGGCCAACCCGGCCGTCGCCTACGGCTCGGCGGTAAACGAGGCCGCGGTAAACGAGGCCGCGATAAACGAGTCCGCGGTAAACGAGTCCGCGGTAAACGAGTTGGCGGTAAACGAGTCCGCGGTAAACGGCACGGTTGTTTGCTGCGGGCAGGCTGACGACGGTCTTTGGATTTGGCGACACCCCGGTCAACGCTCGCGGGCCCTGGGGGGAGTGTCCCGCCAAAACTCGCACCCAGTGTCCGGGGCGTTTACGACGTCGTTCTCACGGCCTGGCACTCGCCGTTACGCCAAAGCCGTGCCGGGTTAGGACCGCTTGGTCATGTCGAAGAGCTGCGTTGCCTGCGGCCCCAGGAAGCCCTCGAAGCGGCGACGTTCGCCGGACTCGGGGTCGACCGTGTCACCACGTTCGGCCAGTTCAAAATACGCGTAGCTCCATGCCATTTCCGCTTGCATGCCCTGGACGGCCACAGCCGCCTGCACCGTGGCCGCAGCCGTCGCCGTTTGTCGTAGCTTGGAACCGGGAGCGCCTTCAATCTCCGCTTTCATCGGCACGCCCGCCGCCGCAAGCGCCGCCGCCGTGGCCTCGATGCTCGACAGAGCCGGAACACCCTGCGAGTTAATCAGCGCTGTGAAGTGATTCACGTTGTAGCCGTGCAGCAGCACCCACGCCGCGTACTGGCTCTCCCGATTGGCCCGTTCAACGTCCGACCGCTCCGGCAAGTTCCAAGGCAGCTCGTGGAATTCCCGCACAAGCCGATCCAGCAACGCCGCCCGCCGTCGCTCGTCAATCCCCTTCCCATTCGCCCCAACACCCGCGTCACTCGACGCATTCGCATCCGCCCCGAAACTCGAAGCCGGTTTCCCGCCCGCATGCTCACTCACCCGCGCGCCCGCACTCGCATGCACGCCGGAATCCAGATCGAGCTGTGCCACGAGCGCCAGCGTTTCGTCGGAGACAGGAAGTCGATGCGTGCGGACCGACTTGGCCAGTGTCTCGCGGAGCGACGCGGACAGTGTCCAGGTTTGCAGTTCGCTGATGAAGATCTTGGGGAACGCCGGATTGGGATGTTCGAAATGCTGCGCATTGAGCGCTTTGTCCGGGAACTGGTAGACGCCGGCGGCCCGCCACCCCAGCGCTTCGAAAATTCGGCCGAGCGTCGCGATTCCTGTAAACGGGATCTGGCTCGCCAGTGTTCGCAGGGCGATGTGGTCGTTGGTGAATGACCCGCCGGACGCGGCAATCAACCGCTCGTAGACCTGCACATACCCGACGCGTTCGCGATAGCGCCACCAGAGGCGATCGAGCAAATCGGCCGCGAAACGCTCGCGGGCTTCCGGTCCGGCCACCGCGCGATGCGGTCCTGTTGTTTCCGCCATTTCGCCATGTCCTCCCCCGGCGCCGTGAAGCGAACGAACGGCTAGCCGAGTTCCTTGATCGCTTTGACGATGTCCAGCAATGCCTTTTGGGCGTCGGCGTACAGTAGCAAAGCGTTCGGGGCGGCGAATAGCGGGTTGGGGATTTTCGCGAACCCCGGACTGAGGCTGCGTTTGATCACGACCACCGTGCGGCACTTGTCGACTTCAATGATCGGCATGCCGGCGATCGGGCTGTTGGGATCGGTCTTGGCGAGCGGATTCACGACGTCGTTCGCCCCGAGTACGATCGCCACATCGACGGTCTCCAAGGTCGGATTGATCTCGTCCATTTCCTTCAGCTTGTCGTAGGCGATGTCGGCCTCCGCCAGCAGGACGTTCATGTGACCCGGCATCCGGCCCGCCACCGGATGGATGGCGTACTCGACCGTCGTTCCCTTCGCTTCCAGCAGTTTCGCCAAGTCGCGTACCGCATGCTGAGCCTGGGCGACCGCCATCCCGTAACCGGGCACCACGACCACCCGCTGAGCCCCGTCCAGGATCGAAGCGACATCCTCGGCGGATGTGCTGCGAACCGTCGCGTAAATCGCGTCCGTGGGACCACCCGCTTTGCCTCCACCCATAACGCCGAACAGCACGTTGAACAGCGAGCGATTCATCGCCTTGCACATGATCCGCGTCAGGATCACCCCCGACGCGCCGACCAGCGACCCCGAGATGATCAAGCCGTTGTTGTCAATCACAAACCCGGTCGCGGCCCCGGCCAGTCCCGAATACGAATTCATCAGCGAAATGACGACCGGCATGTCCGCCCCGCCAATCGGATTCACCAGAAACACGCCCAGCACCGTCGAAAGCACGACGATGCCGATGTAGCAGGAGATCTGCACCGATGTCTCGTGCGTGCTTGCCAAAACCCCGGTCAACCCGCAACACGCGATGACCAGCATGGCATTGATCACCTGCTGGCCAGGCAAACTGAACGGCTCGCGGAATCCCTTCAATTCTTCCAGTTTCGCGTACGCGACCAAACTGCCCCAGAACGTGACCGTGCCAATCAACCCCGTGGTGCCAACCGCGATCAACGTGTCGACCGGATGGCTCGAACCGCGGAGCAGATCCGACCACGCCACCAGTGTCGACGCGGCCCCGCCCAACCCGTTGAGCAGCGCGACCATCTGCGGCATGCCGGTCATCTGAACGCGGACGGCGAGTATCCAGCCAATGACGGCTCCAATCGCCAAGCTGCCCGCAATCAAAGCGTGGGACGCGACACCGCGATCGAAGCAGGCGGCGCCGATCGCCAACGCCATGCCGACCGCGCCAATCAAGTTGCCCCGCACGGCCGTCCGGGGACTGGACATCATCTTCAGGCCGACGATGAAGCACACCGCCGACGTCAAATAGGCCAGGGGAAGGAGCGATTCCAAGATCACAGTCAACCCCTTATCGTTTCTTGAACATGAGCAGCATGCGGTGCGTTACCAGGAAGCCGCCAACCACGTTGATGTTCGCTAGCACCACCGCCACGGCTCCCAGCAACGCGGCCGCGTCCCAGCGGCCACTGCCGCTCGCCAGAATCGCCCCGACCACCGTGATGCCGCTGATTGCGTTCGAACCCGACATCAGCGGCGTGTGTAAAGTCGGCGGCACCTTGTTGATGATCTCGAACCCCACGAACACCGCCAGAACAAACACGGTCACGCTGCCAATCAGCACGGCCGCTCGCGAAGGCTTGGCGGATATTCCGCCGCCGTCCTCCTTGCTGATCGACGGAACGCTCGGCTTCGAGGAATCCGCCGGGCTGGAAACTTTCGCCGCCCGCCTGCCGGCGTCGCCATCGGGCGCGTCGTGACCGGGATGAGCGGCCACGACCGCCGCCACGGCCAGCCAGCCCGCAACGAGCAGCAACGGCAACGCGGTCTTGCGGAGTGTCGGCAGTGCGGAGAGCGGCCGTTTCATGGGTAATGTCCGTAAATGTGGGAACTTGGAACCGGTCTGGCCGAGCGGAATCCGCACGCGTCAGGCCGAGTTTTCGAGCAGCCTGGCGACCCGCGCGACGAACGGCCGTCGCTAACCCCCGAGAGCCCGGACCCGTTCATGGACGACTTCGCCGCCCCGAGTCACCAAGGTTTCGCGGATGATCTCGTCGTTGAGGTTGATGTCCAGTTGTCCCTTCTTCAGCATGTTCAGCAGGAACTTGGTCACGTTGTTCGAAAACATTTGGCTCGCATGGAACGGCGCCTCCGCCGGCAAATTGGTGGGGCCAAGGATCGTCACGCCATGAGCGACAACCCGCTCGTCCGCCTTCGTCAACTCGCAGTTGCCGCCCCGTTCCGCCGCCAGATCGACCACCACCGACCCCGGCGCCATCCCCGCGACCGCCTCGGCGGTCAGCAGCAACGGAGATCGCTTGCCCGGGATCGCGGCGGTGGCGATGACCACGTCGCATTGCCGAGCCACCTCCGCCATCACAGCCCGCTGGCGTCGATAAAACTCCTCGTCCATCGCCGTCGCGTAACCGCCTTTGTCTTCCGCGCCTTTGGCTTCCAGCGGCACCTCGACGAACTTGGCGCCAAGCGATTCGACCTGTTCGCGGCAAGCGGGCCGCACGTCGTACGCCGAGACGATGCCGCCCAGCTTACGGGAACTGGCAATCGCCTGCAGGCCGGCGACGCCCGCGCCGAGCACAAACACGCGAGCGGCCGAGAGTGTTCCAGCCGCGGTCATCATAAGCGGGAAAATCTTCGGCAACTCGATCGCCGCCCGCAGCACCGCGCGATAGCCCGCGATCGTCGCTTGCGACGACAGGATGTCCATGCTTTGGGCCCGGGTGATTCGCGGGATCAACTCGAGCGCGAACAGTGCCGCCCCCGTCTCGGCGAACCGTCTCGCGGCGGTTGGATTGCCGAGCGGATCGGCCATGCCGATGACGAACTGGCCGGCACGCAAATGAGGCAGGTCGCACTCAGCGCCCAAAACCGGATTCGCTCCCACGCTTCGCACCTGCAGCAACAGGTCCGCGTCGAACAGCGCCACGCGGTCGCCAACCACTTCGGCGCCTTTTTCGGCATACGCGGCATCCAGGAAACCGGCCGCCTCGCCCGCCCCGGCCTCGACGAACACTTCGCCGCCGGCCTTGACGATTCCCGGAACATTCGCCGGCACAAGCGCGACTCGACGCTCCCCCGGAAAGGTTTCCTTCAGTACCGCAATCCTCATCGCGAACCCCGCCTTTCGCAGTGGTTGATCAACGGCCGTGAATGGAATAGAGCCTCAGCACGGGACAGGTCGGGCCGATAGGAGGCCACCCGCGTGGGGGCCTGCCGAGCAGATCCTAGGCCCGGATAGTGTAATGGACGGCTGGGAAAAACATCAATCAAACCCCGGAAGAAAATGGATCGGTCCGGGAAATCAACCCTTGAACGGGGCGAATCATGACGGTACACTCCGACGTTTCACTTTGCCGATATACAGACTTGTTCGATTAGGCTCGCTCGAAAAGTCTTGTTCCGATAACGGGGCGAACTGGGAGGATCGTACTTTGGCAGGCACGAAGACGACATTGGCGACGGCGGATTACGCCGACGCGAAGTGGTGGGTGGTGGATGCTTCCGATAAAGTCGTCGGGCGGCTTGCGAGCGACATCGCCATGGTGTTGATGGGCAAGCACAAGCCGACGTACACGCCGCACGTGGACACGGGCGACTACGTGATTGTGCTCAACGCCGCCAAGGTGAAATTCACCGGCCGCAAGTGGGAACAAAAGGAATACTCGTGGTTTACGGGCTACACCCGGCAGCGGTTTGTCACGGCCGAGAAACGCCGTGATACGCGACCGGAGCTGATTCTTCGGGAAGCGGTGCGACGCATGTTGCCGAAGAACAAGTTGGCCCGGAAGATGCTGAATAAGTTGAAAATCTACACCGGCACCTCGCACGATCACCAAGCGCAAAAGCCGCAAGCGAAAGAACTGGGAGTGAAGTAAGATGCAGCCGAAAAAGGACAAAATCTCCGGGGATTGCTTGGGTGTGGGCCGTCGCAAGTCGGCGGTCGCGCGAGTTCGTCTTCGCGCAGGCTCGGGTCAAATCACCGTCAACGGCCAACCGTTCAACGTCTACTTCCGCAATGAGATCGAGTGGAAGCAGTTGATCGATACGGTCGACGGCGTTGGCCATCGCGAGACGGTGGACATCGACATTCTGGCCACAGGCGGTGGCCCCATGGGGCAGGCCGGCGCCTGCAAGATGGGTATCGCCCGGGCGCTTATCGCCTTCAATGCCGACAACTTCAAGTTCCTTCGCGACAACGGGTTCCTGACCCGCGATTCGCGTATGAAGGAACGCAAGAAGTACGGCCTCCGCGGTGCCCGTCGCGGTGTCCAGTTCTCGAAGCGTTAGTCGCTGCCCACTTGCCGCGACTGGCGACGACGCACGACTGGCGACGACGCGCGACTGGCAACGCACGATCTTACGAAATTGCCTCGAGAGAGCTTCCGCAGGAAGCTCTCTTTTTTTTGGTCCTTCTGGGTTTCCTGCGGGTCGCCCTCGCAGGAGTCGCAGGGTGCGGCTTGCATTCCCCGGCTTGCGCCGTGGCTTGGAAGTTCGGCGAGGCACGAATCTTCGGCGGGACCCACACGGATCCCGGACGGACCGCTTTTACCGGCTCGTGGTGTCCGTCCGCTTAACGCCAGCGCCCGATTCGCCGCCTATGGCCACCTAACGCGGGGCCGGCCAATCGTCGTCGATGGTCGGCGAACCGGTTGCGCCGTCTTATCCGCCCAGCCCCGCTCCGCCGCCGAGTCCGACGTCTTCGCCTGTGAACCGGCCGTGGCCGGCGACGAACAGGGCGAGTTCCGCGATCTCCTCGGGGCGATTCATGCGACCGTCAAGCGTGATGTCCCGGACGGCGGCGTGGACCTGGGGCGGTTGCACGTCCATCATCGCGGTGGCGGCGGGGCCCGGGGAAATGCAGTTGATACGCACGCCGTGCGGACGCAATTGCATGGCCGTGCCGTTGACAAACGCGGAGATCGCGGCCTTGGTCGCGTTGTACACCGGATTGACTCGCGATCCCGAACGCGCTCGGGTGCCGGCGATCGAGCCGAGCAGCAGGATGCTGCCGCGCCGCTCACGCGCCATCGGTTCCGCAAACGCCCGGGCCGTATGGAACGCGCCGTTCAAATTCACATCGACAGCGCGATTCCACGACTCGGCCGTGGTCTCCAGAAATGGTTCGATGGTGAGAATTCCCGCCGTGTAGAACAGGAAATGCGGCACACCAGCCGACTCGACGACGTTGCCGGCAAACTGCGAGACGGCCCGGTTATCGCTCACATTCAGCGTTTGCGGCTTGGGCGAGCCCGGCGGGAGCAAGGGTTCCACCAAGGCAAGATTGGCCATGCTGTGATCCGCCACAGCGATGCGAGCCGCTCGCCCGGCTGCCAACCGAACAATCTCCCGGCCAATGCCGCCCGCGCCGACAACCACCACGACGCTCCCCTGATACCGCTCCGCAATCCGCTCAAACATCGACGCCTTCTCCGGGACAATGAGGGGTATAGGGTTTCATTCCGCATTCCGCATTCCGCATTCCGCATTCCGCATTCCACATTCCACAGCCTTTATCGCCTGATTCGGTCCGAAAAGTCGGCGGCCGTGCGGTTTTCGCGGATTCGTGGCGAGGCGTTGGCGGCCCCTGTCAGTTCTTCGAAGGAGCGGGACGAATCCAGGAGCCCCAGGTCGTAGATCAAACGCGGGGAGAGGCCGGAAAGCAGGACTTCGCTGCCAAGCGGCACACGGGCGGGCGCGATGCGGTTGACGTGCCGGGCGATGTTCGTGGTGCAGTTGTTGGTCAGCGTGTCGTAGAACTCGGGGGCGTCGCGAAGCTGGTTGACTCGATCGAGGATGTCGACCAACAGATCGCGGAGCTTTTCTGGGGGCGCTTGGACTCGGTAGATGTAAACATCGTCGCCACGCACGTCGGCACGCAATCGCAAGGCGTCGCGTTCGTCCGCCAGGACATAGATCAGTTCGTATTGCCGAAGGCCGCCCAGCAGCGGCGAGTACGTCTCGCCCTGTTCGAGCCGCGCTTCCACGGACGAAACGAGATACTGTCCTCGGCCGAAGCCGAAGCTGAGCATTGTGTGGGCGAGCAGGGGAGCGGCCGGAAACGGCACGACCATGTAGTCGACCGATTCGAGCTGGCGGAGATCGTAGTTTCGCGTCTCGTAGCGTTCGATGTGATCGGTTTCGGTGACGTAGTCGAAGTTGCGGACGTCGTGAACGTGGATTCGCGTGCCGTCAAACTCGACCGAGGGCAGTCGCGCCTGCTTGGGAATCCACTGGCGGTAATGCGAAGGGCTGACCGGAACCGATTCGGCAAGTTCGGCGACGGCCGGGAATCGCCGCGTGTCCGCGGAGTCCGCGGCGCTACCGTTCTTGGGCAGGGCACGGCAACCTGTGGCCGCCAGCAACGCCGCGCCGATGGCAGCCAGCAGCGTGGTGGCCCAACCAGAAGGACGGGGCGTCGGAGGGGGAAGTCGTGGATGCATCTCCAGCGCCGCTCAAGGGGCGTCCCGCCCCTTGGCCTGGTCCAATCGCCAGGGTCGCGGGCCGGCGAGACGGTGCGCCGCGAACCCCGGGCGGATACCAAATCCAGTCGAGCAACTCAAGCCCAATGCGGCTGAGTTTCCGCGAACATTAGTGCTTCGCCATGACACCGGCGGCTTGGCCAGCTTGGCCGAAGGCGGTCATCCGCGCGATGCAGACCTTCTTCATGGCGTCGCGGGCCGGCTTGAGGTAGTCGCGCGGGTCGAACTTCTCCGGCGACTCCATCAATACCTTGCGGATGGCGGCGGTGATCGCCATCCGGTTGTCGGTGTCGACATTGATCTTCCGAACACCGTGCTTGATGCCGCGTTGGATTTCCTCAACGGGCACGCCCCAGGTTTGGGGCATCTTGCCGCCGTACTTGTTGATCAAATCTTGAAGATCTTGCGGCACGGACGAGCTGCCGTGCATGACCAAGTGGCAGTTGGGCAGCAGTTTGTGGATTTCTTCAATCCGGGACATCGCCAGCGTGTCGCCGTCCGGCTTGCGAGTGAACTTGTAGGCACCGTGGCTCGTGCCGATCGCGACCGCCAGCGCGTCGACGCCCGTCTTCGCGACAAAGTCGGCCGCCTCTTTGGGGTCGGTTAGCAATTGGTCGTGGCTCAGTTGGCCTTCGGCTCCATGGCCGTCTTCTTGTTCGCCGTGGCCCGACTCAAGGCTGCCGAGGCAGCCGAGTTCGCCTTCGACGGAAACGCCGAACGCATGGGCGAGTCGCACGACTTCGGCCGTCACACGCACGTTGTAATCGTAATCGGCGGGTGTTTTGGCGTCCTCGCGGAGCGAACCGT
Organism: uncultured Planctomycetaceae bacterium; assembly: GCA_903921945.1. GTDB lineage: Bacteria > Planctomycetota > Planctomycetia > Pirellulales > Pirellulaceae > CAIXSC01. Next base: position 5,155 of record CAIXSC010000472.1, on the reverse strand, counting down.
CCATCATGACGCTGGTGAAGCCGTTCTTGATCGCGCTCGCGCAGGTCGCGACGCTGTTCCCGTGGTCCTGGTGCATCACGATCGGGATGCGGGGATACAGCTCGCTGGCCGCGATCATCAAGTGCCGCAGGTAGTTGTCCTGGGCGTACGAGCGGGCGCCACGGGAAGCTTGGATGATCACTGGCGATTCGGTTTCCCGAGCGGCCTCCATGATCGACTGGATTTGCTCCATGTTGTTGACGTTGAAGGCCGCGACGCCGTAGTTGTTCTCGGCGGCATGGTCGAGCAGTTCACGCAAGGGGATCAGTGGCATCGAACGATTTCCTGGAAATGCGGGGGCACAATACGCGGTTGAGAACAAAAAACGCCGTTCGCCTCGGCCGCAGATTATCGTCGCGACCCGCCTGCCGGACAATGCCCAACGACTGGCCGCAGGCAGGCATTTTCGCGATGATTCGCGGCCTGTTTGAGCGGTAGGCTACTCCAGCGGTGTCGTCAACGCGGCGGAGGCCGGCCGCTCGGTGAACAACTCGTCGACTTGGGTTTGCGCGAGCCGCACGAGCACGACGCGTCGCGTGCCACTCTCCCGGCTGTCGCGTGCGAAAAAACTCGCTCCGGCCCCCACCGCTGGATCCATGCAGGAGAAGACGACGGTCTGCCCAGGAGCCAGTGAAAACCGACACCGCAATTTGTCGAGCTGCCAGCGCTCGCGGTTGGCGTCCAAGCGATAGCTACCCTCGTGAGATTGCCCGACCCATCGTTGCCGGGCCTCGCCATGCTCGACCTCGGGCGTAATCTCCAGATCGGCGCCGCCGTCGCCTCGAGCGTAAGTCTTCACGGACAGGAGGCACTGCGCGGCTTGGAAAGTCCGGCCCGAAAGTCGACCGTTCTCCGGGGTCAGAATCGACAGCGAGGCGACGGTGTCGCCCATCAACAGCTTGCTGCGCTTGCCACTGCGGCTCTGCAACCGCTGAACGGAGCTCCCCAGCGAGTCGGGCTCGTTCTCAGGGTCGATTTCCCGAGCGGAAGCCCGCTGTTCCGCCAGCCTCCTGCGGAGCTCCTCCGGTAATGATCCGCGCAGCAGCCCGGCCCGAAAGCCGTTCCGCCGCAATTCGGCCCTCAAGCCAACGGGCAGCACCTGCTCATCGACCGACTGCCAAAAACCGCCCTCCAAGCGGCGATCGAGCACGACCGGCGGCGGCGTCTGTTCGACCACTTGCGGCTTTTCAGCAGGGGACGACACCACCTCCGACTCGGCCTGTCCCGTCTGAGCCTCTGGCGATTTCGACGATTCGCAACCCTCGACCTGTCCGTCCACCGCCCGCGCGAGTGGCGGCGCTTCGGCGCTAGGCATCCCAGCGGCGGGTTGAGGCAACGGCAATTTGGCCCCAGAACGTGTGCTCGGCTCCGGCGTCATCACGGCGGCGAGACTTCCAAATCGCACCACCGCGACCTCCAGGACGACGGCGTCGGGAGACATTCGCGGCTGTGGAAGTTCCTGCGGCGCGGCAATCTCGAAAGCCGGCTGCGGGGTCAGCAACGACGCGCAGCCAGTGACGTTGGCGGCCGCTAACGATCCGGCCCAGCGGCAAAACGTACGTCGGTCCACGGTCGCGGAACCTCCATGGACGCGGCAGCTTGCCGCTCGAAGCGAGCGACCCAACTTTCCGCGCGGGTGCGGCGTTCGAATTACCGATCTACCGTCGTCGCGTCAACCCGAGGAATCGCTCGCTCCGAAAGGAAAGACAAAAAGCTAGGGCGCTGCCCTTGACGGAGTGGCCACCCGCCTCTAAATTCACCCGTTTCCATGCCTGAATGAAACGTCAGCGGACGTTTCCAGTCCGGCAAATGATGGCCGGTGCGGGATAGAAAATCGGCGGACGGCGTAGCGACAAGTCGAGCGATTCGAGGAGCGGGTGACGTGGCTGGACAGGCTCAAGAAGTAATTCGAATCCGGATGGAAGCTTACGATCATGCGATCCTCGACCAAAGCGCGTTGGAGATCGTGGACACGGCGAAGCGAACCCACTCGGAAGTCCATGGCCCGATTCCGTTGCCGACGCGAATCGAACGCTACACGGTACTGTCGGGCCCGAATATTGACAAGAAGGCCCGCCAGCAGTTCGAGATTCGCACCCACAAGCGTTTGATCGATATCGTGCAGGCGACTGCCAAGACGATCGAAGCGTTGAATAAGCTCAGTTTGCCGGCGGGTGTCGATATTAAAATCAAGGCGATGACCCGCTAAGTACGATCTTAAGACGAATTTCACCAAACCTTTTGGTTGTGCCCTATGCACCGGACGCCCGGCAGGTAAACTGGCGACCCCTTCGCGGCGATCGAAATAATCCGATCGCCCAACACGGTTGTCTGATTCCTGCCAGCATCACCGACGAGGCAAAAGAACATGGCAAGAAGAGGAATTCTCGGCCGCAAGGTCGGGATGACGCAAGTTTTTGACGCTGCTGGAAAGGCCCTCCCGGTCACGGTGATCGAGGCTGGTCCATGCCACGTTCTGCTCGTACGGACGATGGAACGCGACGGCTATGCCGCCGTACAGCTAGGGTTCAAGGATAAGCCTCGACGTCTCGCGTCGCGTGCGGAGCGTGGTCAAGTTGCCAATCTGGGCAGCGCTCGCGGCAAGAAGCGACAGGAAGCGGGTGTGGTCGTGGCCAAGGCGGAATGCGAGCCGAAGCGATTCGTTCGCGAGCTTCGCGGCGAATTTCCGGGCACCGAAGTTGGGGCCACCTGGACGGTTCAGTCGTTGGAAGGCGTGAAGGCCGTCGACGTTGTTGGAATCACGAAAGGTCGTGGTTTCTCCGGCGTTATCAAACGCCACGGCTTCGGTGGGCAGCGGGCTACGCACGGTGTGAAGAAGGTCCATCGTCACATGGGTGGTACCGGTAGCTTGGCGGCCTGGCGCGGTGGCGGTCGTCCCAAGAAGGGCAAGCGAATGCCTGGCCACTATGGGTGCGACCAAGTTACCTCGCGCAATCTTGATGTGGTCCGGATCGACGCCGAGTCGAATCTGATTTTGGTTCGCGGCGCAGTCCCAGGCCCTCCTGGCGGTTATGTGGTCATCCACGAGACGAACAAGGTAGGGTAGTGGACGACACGCGGTAGTGCCGCATAGCCATAGTTTCGCGGACGTGACGTTGCCTCGGTAACGTCGTCTCAACAAGCCACTCTTGGCTCCGTTGTGTCCGTAGCTCTTGCATCGCGGGCACAACAGTTCTCATTGAATTCAAAGAGAAGTTTCCATGGCACAGCTTCCTATCTACGATCGCACCGGACGTGAAGTCGGCAGCTACACGATCTCTCCCGAGGAAGTGTCGCCGACGATCAATCAACAACTGTTGCACGACGCCGTGGTGATGTACCAAGCCAATCTTCGGCAAGGCACCTTCCGAACCAAGGGCCGCGGAGAAGTCGCCGGCTCGACCAAAAAACTGTACCGACAGAAGGGCACTGGTAACGCCCGCGCCGGTTCACGTCGATCGGGAACGCGGCGTGGCGGCGGTCACATCTTTGCCAAGCGACCGCGTGATTTTTCGTACCGAATGCCGCGTAAGGCGGTTCAAGCCGCAACACGGATGGCGATCGCGTCGAGGATTCGCGACAACGAAATCGTTGTGATTGACGACCTCGGTTTCTCCGCCCCCAAGACCAAAGAGATGGCGGCTATTCTCAAGGCGCTGAAGTTGGACGGTTTGACCACGTTGGTGACCACAGCGGCGATGGACTCGAATGTCTACCGCAGCTCGCGGAACATCGAAGGGGTCACGGTTTCGCCCGTGTCCGACCTGAACGCATTGTCAGTGCTAAAGCCCCGACGATTGCTGGTAACCAAGGCGGCCTTGGATGAAATTAAGGCTCGTTCGACGCGAGTAGCTACCAAGGATGGCGAAGCTTAATTTGCAGCTTAAATCGAGGCTTCATAGGAGCCTCATCAGGGTTGGAACGTAATAGGGTTGTGACACTAACTGGTTCGGCAACTGATAGACCAGTTAAAGCGGATTACGCGGCGGTAGGAAAGATTGACGCTTCGGTGAAAGACCGCAGCGGATGTCCACGAGGTAAGCGATGGCCGACAGTCAAACAAAATCGAAGTTGGTGTTGCGTCCCGACCAGGTGATTCTGCGACCGTTGGTCACGGAAAAGGGGATCCATCGGGCGACACGTCACAACCAGTATGCCTTCGAAGTAAACACGCTCGCCGGCAAACTGGAGATCCGCAGCGCTGTCGAATCGCTGTTCAATGTCCGAGTGGTTTCGGTGGCGACCCAGAATCGCAAGGGTAAGAAGAAGCGTCACAAGTTTCGCATGACCCCGACGCGGAATTGGAAGAAGGCCATTGTGACGCTGAACGCTGAAGATAAGATTTCGCTCTTCTAAACGCGCTCGAACGGTCATCTCGGCACAGCTACGCCGAACACCAGTCGACTGCGAAACAAGAACGCTGAAACGGACGGGATTGGAGAAGAATCATGGGCATCAAAAAGTACCGACCGACATCCGCCGGTCGTCGCGCCGCCAGCGTGAGCGATTTCAAAGAGCTCACACGGGGTGCGGCACCGGAAAAGTCGCTCTTGATTCCAGCCAAGAAAAAGGGTGGCCGGAACAATCAGGGTTACATCACCGTTCGCCATCGCGGCGGCGGACACAAGCAGATGTACCGGATGATTGACTTTCGTCGCGAGAAGGACGGCGTTCCCGCCGTTGTGAATTCGATCCAGTACGACCCGAATCGGAACTGCCGCATCGCTTTGTTGTATTTCGTCGACGGCGAGAAGCGGTACATTTTGGCGCCGGAAGGGCTCAAGGCGGGTGACAAAGTCGAGAACGGCCCAGAATCGCCGCCGACCGTTGGCAACTGCTTGCCGCTGAAGAACGTTCCGCTCGGCAGTGCGATCCACGCCGTGGAACTTGCTCCGGGCCGTGGTGCCGCCCTTTGCCGCGCGGCCGGTATGAGCGCCGTGCTGTTGGCGAGGGAAGCTGGTTGGGCTCAGATCTCGCTGCCCAGTGGCGAAATTCGCCGCGTCCCGGTCGCGTGCCGTGCCACCATCGGCAAGCTCGGCAATGCGGACGCCATGAACGTCGAACTCGGCAAGGCGGGACGCAAACGCTGGATGGGCCGCCGGCCGCATGTTCGCGG
>CAIXSC010000471.1 GCA_903921945.1 uncultured Planctomycetaceae bacterium | reverse complement strand
TCGTTGGTCTTGCCGACCGCGATGCCGCCCTTCAGGCCACCACCGCCCACCATCACGCTCCACGACCGCGCCCAGTGGTCGCGGCCAGCGGTGGCGTTGATACGCGGCGTACGGCTGAACTCACCCATCCAAATGATCGCCGTGTCTTGCAACAAACCGCGATCTTCCAGGTCGGTGACCAGCGAGCTGATCGCCTTGTCGATCACCGGCAACTTGGTGTCCTTCAACGTGGTGTGGATGTTGGCGTGGTTATCCCACCCGCCGTAATCGACTTCCACGAACGGAACACCCGCTTCGACCAACCGGCGAGCCATCAAGCAGCCACGGCCGAAACCGTCGTTGCCGTAGCGGTCGAGCACTTCCTTCGGCTCCTTCATGACCTTGAACGCTTCCATCTGCTCGCTGGTCATCAGGTCCAAGGTCTTCTTGAGCACCTTCTGATGATCTTCGGCAGTCGCGCCACGCTTTTCGCCAATGAAGCCCTTCTCGATCAGATCCAGGGCCGCCATCCGCTGCATGAGCCGCTTGTTGTCGAGCCCCATCTCCAGGTTTCGGACCTGGCCGGTGCTGCTGACCACGAACGGAGCCCACGCCATGCCCAGGAAGCCCGGGCCTTCGCTCGCACCGCCAACCGACACGAACGGCGGGATTTCAAGTTCCGGCCGTTGATCGATCAGCTCGTGCGACAGCACGGCGCCGTAGCTCGGGTACTCGATGTTGGGATTCGGCACATAGCCGGTGTGCATGTAGTAACGACCGCGATTGTGATCGGCCTCGCGAGTGCTCATCGAGCGAACCACGGACAGGTGGTTCATCACCTTGGCCGTTTCCGGCATGTGCTCGCTGATTTCCACATCGCCGGCGGTACGGATCGGACGGAACGGTCCACCCGTGTTCGCGCCCGGCTTCAGATCCCAGATGTCCATCGTCGACGGACCACCGCTCATCCACAGCAGAATCGCCGACTTGCGACGCTTCTTGAGGTCAGCGGCATGCGTCCGCAGCGAGTGACCGAGGGTCAGGGCGGGGATCGCCATCGACGACGCACCCGCGACGTGCGACATGAAGTGGCGGCGGGACATGCCTTGCGGCGTTAAGAACGACATGGATTATCTCCCAAACTAAAAAATGAAGATCGATCGAGTTTCCGTCACCATTTCCACAACAATTCCAACACTAATCGCCAGCTGCGGCATCGTGCCGCCAGCCATTTTCTTGCGGTGCTATCACCGTAACCTAGTGGTTAAAAATGAACTCGTTGCTGTTCAACACGGCCCACCACACGTCTTGCAGCGCGGCCACCGTGTCACCCTTGCGGGCGAGCAGCAGCTTGTTCGCGATGTCGAGTTCATTCTTGTTCGGCGTCCGAGCGAGCCCGGCCATGAACAGATGGTTGATCTTATCCGCTGGTTTCATCGCCTTGTTCGTCGCGATCTCCGTCAAGAAGCTGCCCTTCTCGGCGCTCGTCGCCTTCTTGATCAAATCGCCGTTGAACATCATCAACGCTTGCGGAATCGTCCCGTTGAACGTCGTGGCTTCCGCCCCTTCATCGTTGCCAAACGCGATCACGAATTGACGCAGCCAGTCGCCCTTCGACTTCTCCTGCTCCTCGTAGCTGCCCCGGGTCTTGTGAGCTTCGGTGGCGACGAGCAGCGATTCGTACAATTCCTCCGCCCGCATCTGCCGCAGGTAGAAGTGGCTGAATTTCGGCGTCTCGCCCAGCAGCGGATCATCAATCGTGTTGCTCGACGAAATCCGGCTCGACAATCCATACGCCTCGCTGAGCGTAATCCAGCGGATGAGCTCCTTCATGTTGAAGCTGTTTTTACGCACTTCCTTCCCGAGGTACTCGAGCAGGTCCGGGTGCGTCGGAGGATTCTGCGGGCCCAGATCATCAATCGGTTTGGTGAAACCGTAGCCCAGGAAGTGGCACCACATCCGGTTGACGATCGCCTTCTCGAGAAACTCGGAACCAGTCACCAACTCGCCCAATTTCTGGCGGCGATTCACTTCCGACACGTAGCCGCTTCGGGCAATTTCGCTGCCGTCAATGAACACCGGGTAGGCGACTTTGGTCAGACCGTTTCGCAGTTCGTAGTACAGCTCGGCTTCATTCGCATCGCCACCTTCGCCCGCGAAGTCCTCGTCCACCAACGTCGCGGATTGAACGTCGCGAGTTCCCGGAACGAATTGGCGCAAAGCGCGAGTCTGCCGCAGGAACGCATTGAATTCCCAAAATTTCTGCTGTTTCCAGTCGTTGAACGGATGGTCATGGCACTGCGTACACTGCACTTGCAGGCCGAGGAACACCTTCGAAATCTCGGCCGTCGCGAGCGTCGCCTTTTCCTCATTGACCTTCATGATCAAGAAGTTCACAGCTCCGTTGAACGACTCGCCGCCCGGCGACGTGCTGCCGGTTGCCGTCACCAGTTCCTTCACCATCACGTCATACGGCTTGCTGCGAGCGAACGAATCACGCAGGTACTTTTGCATACCGGCGCGGCTAATGAGGCTGTTTTCCTCGTTGCCGCCGTTGCGGCCGATCAAAATGTTCGTCCAGACGGTCGTCCAATTCCGAGCGTACTCTTCGGTGTAGCCTTCGTCGAACAGCAGCTTGTTGACAAGCTTTGCCTTCTTATCGGCGTCCTTGCTGTCCAGGAAGCTCTTCAGTTCCGTGACCGACGGGATGCGACCGATGACGTCCAGGAAAGCCCGACGGCACCACTCACCCTCGGAGGCCGGTGGCGCGGGCGAGAGGCTGTTTTCCCGCCAAACCTGGCTGATCTGTTCGTTGATGTAACGGACTTGCGGGATTCCAAAATCCTTCGGCGCGACCGGCTCGCCCTTCTTGCCAACGCGAGCCGCCGAATCCGCCGCGGTCTCGGATCGTACCGCGGTTTTCGCCGGCGCCTTTTCCGCCGCCGCAGCGACCCCAATCGCAAACGGGCCGCCAGCAAACGGGCCGCCAGTAAGTGGGCCGCCTGTTACGCCTACCACGCCAGCCAGTCCCGTCAGGAAACTGGGTCCAGCGAGCGCGACCGCGATCGCCAGTTTTCCGCCGATTAAAATGTTACCC
>CAIXSC010000470.1 GCA_903921945.1 uncultured Planctomycetaceae bacterium | reverse complement strand
GACCGGGTCTGCGATCGAGGTTCACCGGCACCTTGGGCCGGGACAAAAAGTTGGCATCAAACGCTTCGTTCTCCGTAATCTTCGTGCTCTTCGTGTGCTTCGTGGTACACCGATGGCCGCGCCCGCTTGTCTGCCATGGGAACATGCCACGCGTAGCAACGCTGTCGATCGGACTCTGAAGGCCATGTGAAGGCGGTGACGCAACATCATAAGCGGCATAGTTTTATGAGATATTGAACGGCATTGCCGCTAAGCGCCCGTCGTCAGGCCGCGTCGTCAGAACGCGTCGTCAGAACGCGTCGTCTGGACGCAGCGCCCGGGATCGGCGCTTACCATTGGCAAACCGAGCCTATTTCCCGTCTTTCGCCGCTTGCGCTGCCAGTTCTTTGACTTTGGCGATGATCCGATCTTCCACGCCCGGCGCGAACGGCCCTGGCAGCGAACCCCACCGCATCGCCTCGCCGCCCTCGTAGCCGCCCTCGCGCAGCACTCGCTCCGACGGCACGTAACCAAAGACATCGTTGGAATAGCCCGCGACCCAGACGGGCCGGTCACCGGATAACTCGCGAGGAATTCGCAGCGCGTAATCGACCACGACTTCGCCGGCGAGCGCGACCAGGGTCAAGTCGGAACCAAAGTCAACCACTTGCACCGGATACTCGTAGGTGTCCCGGATGCGCCCCGTTTCTTCGATCTGTTTGAGCAGTCGCCGAGCGTGGCCGCGTTGCGGTTCCTGGGTTCCTTCGGCCATCAGCAACAGTTGCTCGCGATTGGGTGGCGGAGCGAATTCGAGTGTCGCGAGCCCGTAGCGCGGATTCAGCGGACCGCGAATGGGGCGCGGAACCGTTTCCAAAGCCGCTTGGATCGCCGTCGCCAGCGTGCTGCCATGCTGGCGAACCAGTTCGATCTTGCCGCGCGGATATGGGTTTTGATCGCCCGCGCAGCCCGTGATGAACAGCGCGGTGACTCCCGGGTTCGCCGCTTCGAAGTACTCTTGGGCGTACCCCGCGTAATCGCCGCAGAAAAAGTCAAACCCGATGGACGTGTTGTGGCACGCGTAACCGAACAGCACCGCTCGCAGCTTGCCGTCGGTCCCCGTGACCCGCAAGACGGGAACCGTGTGTTCCACGGGACCATCCGAGTTCGGCGCGTTGGCGAATCCCTTCTCCGTCGGCCGCCGCCGATTCATGGCGAATCCACAGCGCGATCGCTGGTAGTCCAGCTTCGCTGGCGCCAGCGAAGCCAACGCCTCCGCCACCAGCGCGGACAGTTTCTCGAACAGTTGTTCGGTATAGTCCAGCGACAGTTTGAGCCGCGTTTCGACTTCTTCGGGCGGGCCGTCGAGCGGCACGCGGTTCATTCGCAGCTCGGGGCCGCAGTGCGTGTGCGACGCGTTGAGCAAGAGCGACTCGGGAGGCAGGCGATGCTTTTCTTGCATCGCCTTCTCGAGCCGTTCCCGTAACGCCCGCGGCACACCGATCAGATCTTGCGTCACGATCACCATCCGCCGTCCCGTGGCGTCCTCGAACGCCAGCGCCTTGGCGTACAGCTCTTGCACGACGCCCTCGGACGGCTTCTTCCGCGCGGCGTAGCCCGCCATCCACATCGACTTTTCCGGCGTGACTTTCACCCGCGCCACGCCCACCTTCCAACCCTCCGCGGCCGCAGCCGCCGGCGCGACGCCAGCGGTCTTGCCAGTCGCCGGCTCGGCCGCTGAAGCCGCTCCGCCCGCAACTCCGATGAGCGCCGCGACGACGATCGCCGCGGTCGCCGCGACGATCCTCAACGTAACGACGATCGCCGCGACGACGATTGACGCGACGATCCTCAACATGATCGCCGCGGTCGCCGCATGGCTCGATGGCCTAACCGCCGCCGAGCCGATCGCGCGGTGGCCCGAGCGTGACAACCCACATCCGTCCAGGCTTCGAATCATTGGTGGAACACCTCGCAGGGGCTGCACGAACAGTGTCGATGGCTATTTCTTGAACATGGGATGTTCGCGATCGCCGCGGGACAGCAGGTACGCGATCAAGTCGCGGACTTCGTCTTCCTGGAGCACGTTCAACAAGCCCTCGGGCATCATCGAGGTTTTTGACGGCGTGATCGATTCGACCAGCCGAGCGTCCACGGTGGTCAGCGAACCGGGTTCGAGCATGTTGGTGCTGACCATCAGGTTGTTGTTCGACAGGTTCACGATGCGTCCGGTCACCGTTTTGCCGTCGTCGGTGATGATGGTCACCGCTTGGTACTGGTCGCTGATGACTTTGCTGGGCTCGACTACCGACTCAAGGATTTCGCGGGCACTGAAGCGGCCGGCGAGCTGCGTGAGGTCGGGCCCGACGGCGCCGCCTTCGTTGTCGTAGCGGTGGCAGGCAAAGCAGTTGGTTGCCGCGAACAGGGCTCGGCCGCGATCGAAGTCGCGACCTTTGAGTCCCTGGTCGACGATCGCGTTCAATTCGGCGAGCGTCCATTGCTTGACGACGGGGCGGGGCGGGGCGGGCGTCGGCTTGGCATCGACGGGCGGAAGCGCCTCGATGACTTCCTTGAGCGCCACCTTTTCGGCGTCGCTAAGCGTCTCGATGGCGTCGCGTTTGATGTTCTGCACGAACAGCCCGAAGCTGGCGCCGCCTTTGTAGCCCGCCGCCTTCAAGAACCACTGGAAGTAAGTGGTCCGCAGTTCGGTTGTCCATCCGGCTTTGAGAACTCGCAGTGCGCGAGCGTAGTCGATCTGCTCCTCCTGCGTTGGCGCCGCGGCCATCAAAGCAACGGTTTTCGCGGCGGCGGACGGAGACTGCAAGTAGATGAGCACCTGCGCCAGTTCCACGTTCGCCTCGCGGCCTGTCGTTGGCAAACGCGGTTCGAGCAACGCGAGCAGTTGTTCGCGTTCCGCGTCGCTCGGCGGTCCCAACCGGTTGAGCGCGATGTGATAGACGCGGAGCAATTCGACACGGTCGGCCACCGCGAGCGTGTTCCAATCGAGCTTGGCGAGCGCGGCGAGCAGTTTGCCGCGGAGCGACGCGTCGACCGGCGGCGCATTCGCTGGGCGATGGAACGGATCGGAGCCGCCGGCGCGGGCCAGGGCGAGCAACGCGGCGATCGCCGTCCGCGGTTCGGTTTCCGCTAGCGCTCGATCCGCCCAGCCGCCGAGCGGTTGATGTTCGATCGCCGTGCGGGCCGCGAAGCGAAGGAATCGGTCGGCACTCTTCAAGTGCGGCCAAGCGGCCTCGATCGCGGCCGGATCAACCCGGCCGTGGAACGATTCCAGTTTGCGGCGCAACGCTCGCGCTTCGGCCGCGGCCGGCGTGTCCGGTGTTTGGGAAGGCGCCGTCGACTCGTTCCCGACATACGTCACGCGATACAGTCCCGACTTCGTGCGGCGGCCGCCAATCGCAAAGTAGAGCGCGCCGTCCTGCGGGTTGACCACAAGGTCGGTGAGCGGCAACGGACTGCCCGAGATGAATTCCTCAAGCGTGCCGGTATAGGCCGAGCCTGCTGGATTCAAATGCAGGGCGTACAGCTTGCCGTAGCTCCAGTCGCAGATGTAGAGCGCCTCCTGATACTTCGCGGGAAACTTGGCGCCGTAGCCGAACACCACGCCGGTAGGCGAGCCGGGTCCGACGTTCGTGATCGCCGGCAAACTGTCCGGATAGTAAGCGGGCCACTTGCCGGCGCCGTTGCGCCAACCGAACTCGGAACCGCTGGTCACCAGGCAAACGCGGGTTGGCCGATACCATGGCGTGTTGATGTCCCACTCCATGTCGGCGTCGTAGGTAAAGATGTCGCCGTGCCGATGGACGGCGGCGTCGAACTGGTTGCGGAACCCGGTGCCGATCAGTTCCCACGATTTGCCATCCGGATCGATCTGGTAGATGCAACCGCCCGGCCCGAGCACGCCGCGCATGAAGCCGCGGCCGTCCGGCATTCGCGGCAGCAAGTGATCCTCGCCCCACAGCTTCGGAACTCGCGAACCGGCCAACTCGGTCATTTTCGACTGATTGCCGCAGACGACGTACAGCGATTTGCCGTCCGGCGCCGGCAATACGGCATGCGGACCGTGTTCCCCGCCGCCCGTGAGTGCGCGAAGGTATTCGACTTTGTCCAGTTGTCCATCGCCGTTCGTGTCGCGAACTCGATAGAGGCCGCTTTCGTACCGCTGGCCTTTATTGACGACGACGTAGAGGCTGTCGAACGCCCAGAGCAGCCCTTGAGCCTCGCCGATGTCGACATCCAGCTTCTCGATCTTGGTGGCGTCCGTCGAACCAAGTTTCGGTGGCGTGACGCGGAAGAGTCCACCGTATTGGTCGGAGACGATCAACCGGCCATCCGGCAGCACGCACATGTTGACCCACGATCCCTCGACGTCGCGCGGCACGGAATACAGCAATTCGACGCGGAAACCCTTGGCGACCTTCAGTTGGTCAACCGGCGTGGCGGGAGGCTCGGTGAGCGGCATGCCATCTTTGCCGATCACCTGCGCGGCGGCTTGGGCCGCCTTCTTGGCAGCCGCTCGAGCCGCGGCTCCAACGCTCTTCTTGCCGGCCTTCGCAGGCGCTGCCGGTTTCGCCTCTTGGGATTCGCCGCGGTCGACAAGAAGCATCGCTCCGGCCAGGACAACGACGGCCGCGCCAAGCACGGCGAAAAACGATCGCGAGGTTCGCATTCGTTTCATGGGAACAGTTTCTCCCAAAGGGTGCGGAGATGACGTTAAGGAAAGGAAAAACGCGATGATGCCAGCGAGTTGGCAGTCTGGCGGGTGTTACGCGGATCGGCAGGATACGGGCTAAGACGACGCGTGTCACGCGGCTCGGCGGGACAGAACCGTCAAGGCGACACGGTCTTCAAGGTTGGGGCGGAAGACGGTGAGCAACAACAGCGGCAGATACCAGGTGATGTACAGCCCGCCACCGTGCGGATGCCAGAACTGAGTCGCCACGATGATGGCCGCCGAGCAACTGAGCAGCGTGCCGAGATTTTTCTGCGCAGGCCAGATGGCGAGCGATCCGCTGATCGCCACGAACGCCGCCAAGACCGGCAGGCGATAGACAGGGTCCCAGCCAAGACCCCAGATGCCGCCGAGTCCCTCGCGCACCGGCAACCACAAACCAAACATCTTCTGCACGTTCGACTGGAATTGGGCCATGTCGGCGGAGACGAACGCCAGCGAAAGAATCATCACCGCTAACGTCGCCGACAAGCCGCCCAGGAACCGCCAGATTCCCCGCTGCCAGTAGAAACTCAGCCACAGCGGCAACAGGAAAATCGGGTAGTAGACGACGCCCGTTGCCAGACCAATGAAGATGCCTGCGACCAACGGGCGTCGATAGGCCACCACCGCCCATAACAGCAACGCGGCCGGCATCACGTGATCGACGCGTCCAGTCATCAACGCGGTGCAGGGCAGCATCAAATAGAGCGTTGCCGCTCCGACACCCATCCGGAAGTTGTCGAAGTGTCGGTAACCCACCACGACAATCCCTAACACGACCGCGAAGTGGGATAGCGTCGCCATCAGCTTGGCCGCGACGGCATGCGCGTCGCGTCGTCCGCCCGCTGTCGTCGCTGGCGACAGCGACATCGTCGGCAGGCTGGGCAACAGATTCAACACCGCGTAGCCGGGACCGTGACGCGTCAAGTCATGGCCGTCCGCGGGAAGCGACTCGCGCCCCAACAACGCCGCGGCGCCGCGCGGACCCCGCAGGTCATCGTCGGTCGGTTCGCTCGCAATCACGTTCGCCATCAAAAACACGAACAGCGAAACCGCGAGGAAAATCATGCCGCCGGTCGACAGATTCGGCTCCAAGAGCGGCCGCCGCGCCATCGTCGGGTCCAGCAGCAATCGAGTCAGCCACACACCGCCCGCCAACACCAACCACACGTAGCCCACCGCCGCCACCCGCCGCGACTCGCGCCAGTCCGCCTCAATCTGAACAAGCGAACGATCCGCCTCACTGATCGTCGACAAAGCCGAGGCGACCGAGCCACGCACCTCGGTGGACGTTGCTGTCGGAGGCGATGAGATGGAAGCCGACGCGATCGGGGCCGATGCGATCGGTCCAGGAGCAACGGTGCGGGAATCGGGGGGAACGATCGCGGGCGGCGCGGCGGGATCGACGGCCGAATCGGATGAGGGAGCGGACTCAGGGGAAAGCACGGTTGGCGTCGATGGCGCAGCGGTAGTCGATGGCGAAGCGGGCGTCGATGGCGCAGAAGTCGACGATTCCGAAGCCGGAGTCGGTGGCGCCGTCGTTGTTGATTCCGAGGCAGCCGACGATGGCAGAGCAGCCGACGATGGCAGAGCAGCCGACGATGGCAGAGCAGCCGACGATGGCGAAGTGGGCAGGCGAGCGGACGAAGGCTCGTCGGCGGCTTTACGGATCAGCCATTCGCGCTGGTTGATCTCCGCGGCACGCTGGCCGTGGAAGGCCAGAATGAGTCCTGGGGCGAGCAGGATCAACAGCAAGAGATCCAAGTTCCGCACGCTCCAGATGCGGCTGAACTTGAAGTACAAGCCAATCATCATCAGCGACGACAGGTAAGCCCATGTCGTCGGATTGACTTTCTCGTAATGGAACAGCAGTTCGCTCATGCCGAGTCACGCTAACGAGCGGTGCGCGAGCGCACTCCGTCCTGTTCGGCGGCGTCCCCGAGACGCACCGGCTCTCGCGAATTGATTCATCCCCAAAATACTTTGGCGGCAATGGTTTGGAAAGAGACCCGCGGGAATGTTTGCCCGCCCGGTGCTCGTCAAACCGGGATTCCCCCGCCCTCGCCCACGGTTCGCCCGTTTTACGGTTCGCCCGTTTCGCGGTTCGCCCGTTTCGCGGTTCGCCCGGACTGCTCATCGGGCTAAAACAGGCGGTTGTAGCCGTTAAGCGCTGCGACCCGGTAGGCTTCGGCCATCGTGGGGTAGTTGAATGTGGTGTTGATGAAGTAGAGCAACGAATTCGCTGGCGGGCGTTGGGCCAGGATCGCTTGGCCGATGTGGATGATCTCGGCGGCGTTGGCTCCGAAGCAGTGGACCCCGAGCACTTCCAGCGTGTCGCGATGGAACAGCAGTTTGAGCATTCCGACGGTTTGGCCGGTGATTTGGGCACGGGCCAGGTTTTTGTACTGGGCGTGGCCAATTTCGTAGGGAATCTTCGCGGCGGTTAACTCGCGTTCGGTGCGTCCGACCGAACTGATTTCGGGGCTGGTGTAGATGCCCGTCGGGATTTCGTGGGTCATCGTTCGCTGAACGTCGCCGCGGAAACAGTGGCCGGCGGCGTAGCGGCCTTGCACGTACGCGGCGCTGGCGAGCGACGGAAAACCGATCACATCGCCGACCGCGTAAATATGGGGAACCGCTGTCTGCAGGTCGTCGTTCACCTCCAAGTGCCCGCGACTGTTCACCGCCAACCCGGCATTCTCCAGGCCTAGATCCTGAGTGTTGCCAGACCTGCCGTTCGCCCACAGCAGGATATCCGTCTTCAATTGCTTGCCGGAGCAAAGCGACAGCACGGCCCCGTCGTCGGTGCCCGTGATCCGGTCGTAGGTCTCGTTGTGACGGATCAGGACACCGCGGTCGCGCATGTGGTAGGCCAGGGCGTCGATGATCTCGTCATCGAGGAACTCGAGCAGCTTGGCGCGGGTGTTGATCAGGTTGACCTTGCAATTCAGGTTGCGAAACATCGTCGTGTATTCGCAGCCGATCACCCCAGCGCCATAGACGGTCACGGATTGCGGCGTGAAATTCAGATTGAGGATGGTGTCGCTGTCAAAAATCCGCGGATGGGAAAAGTCGACATCGGGCGGCCGGTAGGGACGCGAGCCGGTCGCGATGACGACGGCTCCGGCTTGCACCCGCCGGCGCACTCCGGATGGTTCCTCCACCTCGAGGGTCTTCGCGTCGAGGAACCGCGCATGGCCGCGGAGGATCGGCACGCTGTTCCGCTCGTAGAACCCGGTCCGCATGTCGACTTGCCGCTGGATCACCGAACCGGCCGCCTTGCGGAGTTCAGGGAAGTCCAGTTTCAGCGACGCTCCGGCCGCTCGAAAGACAGGATTGCTGTTGGTGTCGGTCATGCGGAAGATCATGTACCGCAACGACTTGCTGGGGATCGTTCCCCAGTGAACACAACCTCCGCCCAGCTTGCCATAGCGTTCGATGATCGCGACCGATCGGCCCTGCTTCGCGGCCTGCATCGCCGCGCCTTCCCCGCCAGGTCCAGATCCGATCACCACCAAATCAAACGACGGTTCCGATGCCATCCCCATACCTGTTCAACTCCTGAGCGATTTTTTGAGCGAACGGGGCCGATCCATCGGCCGTTCGCCAACCTCCCAGGCCCTGCCGGAGACCACGCGACGGGTCCGATCGTACCAGATTCGCCGCGCCCGCGGCGGCCGCTCGACCGGCGGATTCCGGTTTGAAAGTTGGAAAAAAACGCTCTTGCCGCCGTCCGCGAAACTCGACTACAAGCCGTTCGACGGAACGTCCGTTCCCTTTTACGTGGAACAGCAACAGGAGTCGCGTTCATGGATCGACGAACTTGGTGGACTTGGGCCGCCATCGGACTGGCTTTGGCCTCGGGAGCCGTGATTGCGGAAGCGGAAGAACAGCCGACGCCGGGGACCGCTACCCCGATGCCGGGGCTGGCCATCGCCGACCTGGAACAACAGCTCAAGAGCGGCCTCAAGGCCCGCCGGCCGGTCGAATTCGAATTCATCAAGACGGTCGTGCAGAAGGTCAAGGATGACGAACTGCCAATCGATCTCGTCCAAAGCACCTTCTTCTGGGCGAGGCGCCGTCAGCCGTACCCGTACCCTTACTTCGAACGCGGACTGAAGGAACGCGCGATTCGCGCGGGCTACGAGTTCGAATGAACGAGCCGCCCGGTTCGGTCAGGCGGTGGCCCAGAAGCCGCCGCGAGCGTGATCGAACAACGCCTCCTCGCCCCGCACCTCGGTGTTGATCCGGCCGTCGCGGAAAACTTCCCGGCCGAGCACCCAGGTGCGAACGGGCCAGCCCGTTAATTCCACGCCGTCCCAAGGACTCCACTTGCATTTGGTTTCCTGTTCGGCGTTTCGCACGACGGCCGTCTTGTGCGGGTCGACGAGCACCAAATCGGCGTCGTAGCCGAGCTCGATCCGCCCCTTGCCCACCAAGTCCCACACCCGGGCCGGCGCGTCGCACATCCACGAAACCACCTGCGCCAGCGAACAACGGCCCCGTTGCACTTGGTCGATCATGAGCGCTAGCGAGTTTTCGACCGCCGGCAACCCCGACGGCGACGATGGATACGGCTTCGCTTTCTCTTCCAACGTGTGGGGAGCGTGATCGGTCGCCACCACCTGCAACCGTCCCTCCAACAACGCCCGCCACAACGCTTCGTTGTCCGCTCTGGTTTTGATCGACGGATTCATCTGGATCAGCGTGCCGAGCCGCGCGTAGTCGTCGACACTGAAGAAAAGATGATGCGGACACGCCTCGCCGGTGATCAAACCACGGTGGTCCGCCAGCAATTCCGCTTCCGCCGCCGTCGACACATGCAGCACGTGGAACCGATGACGATGACGGAACGCCAGGTCGAGCGCCCGGCGGGTCGCCACCATCGCCGCCTCGTGATCGCGAATCCGCGAGTGGACAGCCGGGTCGTTGACGCCGGCAAATCGAGCCGCGTTGGCTCGCACAATCGACTCGTCTTCACAGTGCGCCGTGATCGGCAACGTCGTCTCCGCGAAGATGCGTTCCAGCGCCTCCTGGCTGTCAACCAGCAAGTCCCCTGTGCTCGAACCGATAAAAATCTTGATGCCCGGTGTCCGCTGGGCCGCCTTCAGTTCGGCCACGTTGTCGGGCGTTGCGCCGATATAGAAACCGAAGTTCACGAGGCTCTTCGTCGCCGCCAGCGCCAACTTCTCCGCTAGCCGCTCGACGGTCGTCGTGGTTGGCTTGGTATTCGGCATTTCTAGATAAGTAGTGACGCCGCCCTTGGCGCACGCCCGCGAGGCGGTTGCGAGATCTTCCTTGTGCGTCAGTCCCGGCTCGCGGAAATGCACCTGATCGTCGATGACCCCCGGCAGCAACCACAATCCGGCCGCCGACACCACCTCGTCCGCATGCGTATGCAATGCCGGATCGATGGCGGCGATTCGCCGCCCCTCGATGAGCACCGAGGTCACCTGTGGTCCCGAGGGCAAAACAACCAGCGCGTCGCGAATGAGCGTTTTGTTCATACGCCCTATTGTGTCGCCCCCCACCACGGTTGTCGACCGCCACGCCGAGCACGGATGGCGAGTAGCGGCGGTGAGCACGAACGGCGATCACGAACGGCGATCACGAACGGCGAGTAGCGACGGTGAGCACGGATGGCGATCACGACCGGCGAGTAGCGACGGTGAGCACGGACGGCGATCACGCAAAGCGAGTAGCGACGCCGAGCACGGGGGGCTGTGCGTCAGGTGGCGGTTGTGAAACCCAACACACGACTCCGACCAAGACCCGCGGCTATGTAGTCCATTCAGGACGACGGCCCGAGGGGTTGTCGTTCTACCCAGCGCGGCTCTTCGCGGCGGTGCCGCTTCGCTTCGCGCTGGGCTGGCATGTCATGGCGCCTTCGGCGTATCGCAGGCGGTCGGAATGTATCCCATGGAACGCCGAGCGAGCTCGAAGACCGGCGCTCCCAATTCGAATTCCCCAAAAACTCGTGTTTCCCGCGTGGAATATGCAAGTTTGTTCGTTTGCGAACCCCAAGATTTCGGGCTCGCGTTTTGACGGCTCATGAACCGGGTGCGGGCGTTTTGAGTTGGCGTATGATGGTGGCAAGCGGTCAGCGTTCTCCATCGACGCATTCCTTGCGAGCCCCCCATGCCACGACTTGCCTGTGTCTTCATCGCGGAAACGCTGGCCGAGGCACAACAGGTTCGACGCCGCTTGGCGGATTACGGCATCGAAGCCACCGTTCAAGACGATCGCTTGGGTCGGGACGCGGGGCGGAATGCTCGACAGGGCGGCGGCGAGGGGCACTCCGCGACTCGCAGTCCCAGCGCTGAGATCCGCGTTCTGGTCGTGCCCGAGGACTTCGAGTTTTCCCAGGAAGTGGTCGAAGAGTTCGAAGCGAAACGACGACCGCGTT
Organism: uncultured Planctomycetaceae bacterium; assembly: GCA_903921945.1. Classification (GTDB taxonomy): domain Bacteria; phylum Planctomycetota; class Planctomycetia; order Pirellulales; family Pirellulaceae; genus CAIXSC01. The sequence continues at coordinate 14,765 of CAIXSC010000470.1, read as the reverse complement.
ACGGCCGTTCCCACAGCGGCCCAGCTCGCGATGCCGACTCGGATACGCTCGACGGCAACAACGGCGACGATGGCAACAACGGCGACGAAGGCGACGAAGGCGAATACGCGCCGGACAACGACGCGGACCATGGCGAGTATGGCAATCGCGGGCACAGCCATGGCGGTCATGGCAATCGCGAGTACGGCAATGGCACGGCATCCGAGGTTGCCGCCGACTGGCCACGCTGTCCCCAGTGCCGTCGGCCGCGGCTCGCCATTTGTCCGGCTTGCCAAACGGCCGGTTCGCGGTTCCGCTTGGCCGGCGACCACAGCGGTTCCTCAGCGTGGCTGGGGAGCGCCAGTTCGCTAGCTCGGCCGCTGCTGGTCTGCTCGACGTGCGACCATCCGTTCACGCCCGAGTTTTATCGGCGGTGCGAGGGGTGCGGGCACGAATTCCCAGATGGGCTCGACGCGCCGCGTGCCACGCCGGTCGAAGAAGCGGCGCGGCAGGGTGGAACGTTTCTCGCGGCACTCGGAATGTTCGCCGCCGCGCTCTACATCGCGTGGCGGCTGTTGCGTTGAACCGGTGCGCGAACGGGCGTCGCGCACCGTCGGTGAATCCGCGAAAACGCGTTTAGAATTCGCGCGACTGCGTGATGCCCGGAAGCGGCACGGCGTACTTGCCGTCGGCGCCAGCTTGGATCGGGGCCGGCGAACTCATCGTCCACTGGTCAAGGCCTGGCGCGAACTCGTGCGGGCAGTTCAGCATATCGTCGAAGGTGACAACTTGGCCGGTGTGGGCGGCCATCCGCCCCATCGACGTGACCACGCTCGCTTCGACGCCGCGCTTCACTTCGTTGTGCGGCTTGTCGTTACGGATCGCGTCGATCAAGTGTTCCCATTCCAACTGGTATGGGTTCGGCTCGGGCTGCGGATACGCCCAGACCAAGTCGTTCTTGTCCACCTTTTGCCCCTTGTAGATCCGGCATTTGGCCGGCGAGTGCGAGGTGGTCGAGATGATGGCAAGGCCCTTGGACCCGTGGGCGTAGCTTGCGAACTCGTCGTGGCAGCCGGCCATCGTGCGGCCGTTCATGAACATCTTGGCCCCGTCCGCGAACGTGTATTCAACGGAGTAGCTGTCGAAATTCTGGTCGACGTTGTCGCCGCGGAAATGGCGTCCGCCCGAGGCCTGGGCCGTGACCGGCCAAGCGTTCTTCATCCAGCAGCATTCATCGATGTTGTGGATGTAGAAGTCGCTGTAGCACCCGCCGCTGGCCCACAGGAAACTGTGAAAGCGGGAAATCTGCCACAGCAGCTCGCTCATGTTGTCCGGTTTGGGGCCGGAGAACGCCGAACCGACCGGACCGTGCATGCGGTAGCAACGCAGCGTGATGATGTCGCCGATCTGCCCATCTTGAATGCGTTTGAAAAGCTCTTCGCGCGCGACGCAGTGGCGGCACATCAGGCCGACGCCCACCTTGAGATTCTTCTTGACCGATTCCTCGCCGAGAGCCAGCATCCGCTTGCTCGTCGGGCCATCGATCGTGACCGGCTTCTCCATGAATGTATGGATGCCTTTGGCGATCGCGTATTGAAAATGAGCCCAGCGGAACGCGGGCGGCGTCGCGAAGATCGCGACATCGCCGGGCTTCAAGCAGTCGAGCGCTTTGCGGTAGCCGTCGAAACCAACAAACCGGCGATCCTCCGGCACATCGACTTGGTTGTTGAACCGTTGAGCCAAGCTTTGATGGCTGATTTTCAGCCGGTTGTCGAAGACGTCGGCCATCGCGACCAGCTTGATCGGTCCGTTCTTCACGGACAGCGCATTGACCGCGGCGCCGGTGCCGCGTCCGCCGCACCCGACGAGCGCGACTTGAATCGTGTCATCGCCGGCGGCATGCACTTTCGGGACGACCGCGCCTACAAGCGCCGTGGCAGCCGCCACACGGCTCGACTGGCCAAGAAAATCCCGGCGCGACGCCGGCTGGGAACGGTTGGGTTGTCGGGACATACGCTGCATTCCTGAAAAAGCGAAAAGAAGGCGACTCGGGAGGTATCAACACGCGACGACGCGTTGTCGGGAAGCGTATTGAAAACCGGCCAACGCCGCAACGCAACTACCGGGATGGCTGCTGGACCAGCAGGATCCGGGGCCGCTGATAACGGGTGCCCGTGATCGCCAGATGTTGCGCCGCCAGTCCGTCGAAGTCGTGGCGCAAGAAATCGAAGAGGTCTTCCGGCGGACTCATCGCCAGCCAGCGGTCGACGAGCTCTCCCATCGCTTCGTCATACTTTTCTTGCGAACCCGTATGGGCGAAGCAGCGCCCCGGATGGCGGCGAATATCGCCATCGAACGCCGGGCTGATGTGCCACAGTTCGTGCAGCACGGTGACCAGTTTTTCCCGCAGATCCAGGTCCATGAACCGAGGCAAATAGAACGTCAGGATGTACAGCAATTCCACACCCTGCGGATCCAAGACTCGCTGAATCCGGTACGTCCGACCGCGGCGTTGGGTTTCCGTCGCCCCGTGTTGGAACCGCAGCGGAGTCAGCGACGCGAAGTATCCATACTGGCTGCGATTTCTGGCTTGAGCGACCGACAGCCCGACGCGTCCCAACGCAATGTGGGACAACTCCGGCAACCGCTCCACCAAGTCGTGGCACAATACCCGCATCCGATGGGTAAAGTCGAAGCGCCTCACGGTTCTCCCCGCTGCAGATTTCGACGAAAAAAGCCGAACCGGAGCCGGCTCGGCTTTTTCATTCGTCGTCTCTATATCCTTCCCTGACACACGCCGGCCACCATGCCCCACTTGCTTCCAGGCTAGGCCAATCCGTCGCCTCGCCCTCCGCAAGCCACCAACTCCCAACTCCTTGCTAGTTGGAACTCGAATCGCCGTCGAATTCGGGCTTTTGCGGTTTCTCAGTCTTGCGGTCCCGAGCATTACCCACGAACTCAATGACCGCTCGAGTGCCGGCATCGCCGAGCCGTGGCTTGGCGAGCTTCAATATACGGGTATAGCCACCCGGCCGGTCGGCGAAGCGGGGAGCCACCCGCTCGAACAGCACGCCGACCGCTTGCTTGTCGCCGAGCAACTGCAGGACATGGCGGCGAGCGGCAACATACGGAGCGCGAGCAGCGGCCCATTCCTGCCACTGGGGACTCTGGCGCCACGCTTTCCACTCGGCGGAATTCGGTTCCGCCGTGGAAGCCATCGATTCAGCCCGCTTCGCATCGGCCAAACCGCGGCAGGCGATGGTAATGCACTTTTCCACCAGCGGCCGCACTTCCTTGGCCTTCGCCTCGGTGGTGACCACTCGCCCAGGAACCTTGGCCGCATTCTCTTCCAGCTCGGCATCCCGCTCCGTGAGAATCAGAGCGCTTGCCAAATTCTTGAGCATGGCCCGGCGGTGGCTCGGGGCACGCCCGAGAATTCGACCTCGTCGACGATGACGCATCTGTACAACCCTTCATGAACCATCCACGCCAAGCGTGGACAAACAGTTACCGACCGGATCCGGAACGGGCGAGCCGCATACCGAGATGCAGGCCCAACTCACCGAGCTTTTCGCGGACCTCGTTAAGCGTGGTTTCGCCAAAATTACGCAGTTCGAGCAGTTGGTCTTCGGTGCGTTGGACCAAGTCGCGCACCAAATTGATCTGCTCGGCTTCCAAGCAGTTGGTCGCCCTCACAGACAACTTGAGGTCGGCCAAATTCATATTCAACTTCGATTCCAGCAACGCATCGATGCTACCCGACCCGCTTCGTGACGGCGAGTGAACTCGGGGCCCGAGATCCGTGTATTGAACGAACGGATTCAAGTGCTTACGCAAGATCTTGGCGGCTTCCACCAACGCCATTTCGGGATGGATCGAGCCGTTCGTCCAGATTTCAAGCGTGAGCCGATCGTAGTTGGTCTTTTGACCGACGCGAGTCTCTTCCACCAAGTGGCGGACGCGAGTCACCGGGCTGAAGACGGCGTCGACCGGGATGATCCCGATTTCATGGTCGCCGATGCTATGTTCGCCGGCCGGCACGTAACCGCGAGCGTTTTCGACAACCATTTCCATCATGAAGTCGACCGGCGCCGTCAACGTGGCAAGGACGTGGTCCTTGTTGATCACGTCGACATCCGAATCGGTCTGCACGTCGGCGCCGGTGACGACGCCCGGTTCCTTCTTCTCGATGGTAATAACACGCGTCGATTCGCTGTGGTTCTTCACCACGAGCGCCTTGACGTTCAACACGATTTCGGTGACGTCCTCCAGGACGCCGGGAATCGTCGAGAATTCGTGTTGGGCGCCGCGGATCTTGATCTGCGTCACGGCGCTGCCTTCGAGGCTGGACAGCAACACGCGGCGCAAGCTATTGCCGATTGTGTTGCCAAAGCCACGCTCGAACGGTTCCGCGACGAACTTGCCGTAGGTCGCCGTTAACGTCGACGTGTCGCACTGAACCGTGCTTGGCAATTCCAAACCGCGCCACTTGATGTGCATCGCTCGATGTCCCCTCGATGTCGAAAGACCCCAAAAGCCGCTCGTCCAATTCGCGGCCCATCCCGCACCGATCGGTGTGCATCACCGCTTTCGGCACTCCCCGCAGCGTTCCAGTCGTCCCGCAGCGTTCCAGTCGTCCCGCAGCGTTTAGCCCGAGTGCTCAATCACAGCGAACGACTCGCTCGCACGCCTTACAGGCACCCTTTGGTTGGCACGCTGAACTGGCAAACATACTTGGCACGCTTGCTTGGAACGCATGGCACCAAACGCGCAGACGCTACACGCGGCGGCGTTTTGGCGGACGGCAACCGTTATGCGGAATTGGCGTGACATCTTCGATCAGCTTGATCGACATGCCAGCCGACTGCAGGGCGGTGATGGCGCTTTCGCGTCCGGACCCCGGTCCCTTCACTCGCACTTCCAATTCCCGAACGCCATACTTCGACGCCTTTTCGGCCGCCTGCTGCGCCGCGCACTGGCCGGCGAACGGCGTGCTCTTACGACTTCCTTTGAAGCCGCAGGTGCCGGCGCTCGCCCAGCACAAGGTGTCGCCCTTGGTGTCCGTCACGGTGACGGTTGTGTTGTTGAACGTCGCGTTCACGTGAGCGATACCGACCGTCACGTTGCGACGAATCTTTTTCTTCTTGTTCGCCGCTGCCGTCGCCGGCGCGGATCCCGATGTCTTGGCCACCCCAATGCTCCTTTACCGCAAACCGACTACTTGAGATCCTTGACGCCCTTCTTGCCGGCCACCGTCTTCTTGGGGCCCTTGCGAGTGCGGGCGTTGGTGCGCGTGCGTTGGCCGCGAACCGGCAAACCCAAGCGGTGCCGCAGGCCGCGATAGCACTTGATTTCTTTCAACCGAGCGATGTTTTGCCCCACCAGCCGACGCAGCGGACCTTCGACCGTGTAGTCGCGTTCCAGCAACGCCGCCAACCGGCTCACTTCATCTTCTTGCAGATCGCGTGCTTGCTTTTGCGGATCGATGCCCGCCTTGTGGCAGAGTTCGCGCGAGACATTCTTCCCGACGCCGTACAGATACTGCAACGAGATCACTGTCGGCTTGTCGTTTGGAAGGTCGACACCCAATAGACGCGGCATGCGATTGCTCCTGTGACTCCGCGCGGCGACGCCAAGCCCTCGGCTCGGCCGCCAAAACAGAGGTTATCAATTACCCTTGACGCTGCTTGTGACGCGCATTCGTGCAGGTCACGTACACCCGGCCTTTGCGACGGACGATCTTGCAGCTATCGCAGATCCGCTTAACGCTAGTACGCACTTTCATGGCCAGTTCCCGATCCGAATTGCCGTGGCGACCTACTTGCCGCCGCTGGAAAGCCACGGAGTATAGAACGCTGGCCTAGGGCGAATCAATACCCGTTGTCAGAAAAAACGGGGCCCACTTTGCCGCGAACGAAGGCCCTCGGGCGTTCCCCGCCGCCGACGGCCTTCCTTCGCTGCTCACATTCCGCCTCACGAGCGACTCACGATTCCAGCTCGCTGTCGCCCTCTGGATCCAACGGCAATGGGCGAACGTATCCCAGTCCGCGAATCACCTCCAAGATCTCGCTGCAGGTAGGAAACATCCGACCGCTCGATCGCTTGTAAGCGTCCAGCGCACGCATGAATTCCAACTCGTCCGCGGAATAATCCCGCTCGCAAGTCGTTGGATCGATTTGCCGACGACGCTGCACCCGCCGCCTAGCCCCCTGCCTCCTTTCCAAGGTTACCGGCTGTTCCACTTGCCGTCGATCCACGCCCCGCCGCTCCACGTCCGCTCGCCGCTCCATCGACACGTCCCGGAGTGCCTCCGCCTCCGAATGTGCCATATCACTCACGTATTTTGTCCCCCTACGTGCGAATCCACCCGAGTCGCTCGCCGCACAACGAGCCCATGGGGCGGGACTATCGACATCGCCCAATGGAAAATTTTCCGCCTAGGAAAAATACGCGATTAAAACGAACTGTGCGGTTGTGGCAAACGTTTCGGCCAAGGCGAATTTTCCGGATGTTTCTATCCGCAAGGAAGCACTCCCTCATTAAGAACCCGTGCCTTCTTGGGTCCACACACGCTCGCCGGCACCGCCGTTCACGACGCTGCCCAACCTAGCCTACACCATCCGTGTTCGCTCGACTTCCCAACGCGAATTCCGCTCGCCCGAGCCACTCGGCACCGCCCGCGGCTCCGCGTCCAAGCGGTTCCAAGTCCGCTCACGTTCGGGCGTGAGCGGCGGATGGGCCGGTTGCCACTTGGGCCTCAGCGTCTCCACAACACGATACATCGACGTGGCCAACGGTCGAATCGTACCCGCGAATTGCTCCATCTGCTCGACGGGTGGAGCCTCCGTGGACGCCAACGAGTACCCGACGCGAGCCATCCAGTGAAATCCCCAGGCTGGCGCTTCACCCAGTCCCGGCTCGCCCGCAACGCGCGCCTCCGCCAACGCGACTTCGGAATGCGATGGCGCGAAATTCGCCGCCAACCACCGACCGCTGGCCGCCGACCACTCAGCCACGGTCGCCCGCCATCCCGTTGGCAAGGGCCGCTTCGCGGAATCCGCTTCGGGCGATCGCGGAGCGGCGACAAGCATCACCAGGAGAAGCGCCGCGACGGTGATCGCCACCGTCGCCGTCACGACCGGCCCGCCGCGACCTTCCGCGATTGTCGCGGTTGTCGCGATTCCGAACTCCCGTGCACGCATGGGCCGGGCAAGCGACGCTCGCCGTTGAACTCCACCGTCGGCATTCGCCCCGCGCCGCCGGACCGTCGCCAACAGGAGTTGATTGGCATCGAGCCACTCGGCGCAGTCCGGGCAGTGGCTCGCATGACCGGCCAGCCGTTCGTCGGCAGCCGGATCTCGGCGGGCATCCAACACCTGTTGCAAGCGGCGTTCAAACCAATCACAAGCCATGATCGCCTCCCGAGGAAAGCGGCGTGCGAGCGTCCGCGATCACTTGTGTCAATTCGCGACGAGCTCGATGGACCCAGGTTTTCACTGTCCCGAGCGGCACTTCGAGACGCTGCGCAATCTCGGCGTAACTCAAGCTATCCACGTGGAACAGCACGAATGCGTCGCGGTATTCGGGCCGCAGCGATTTCATCGCCGCCTTCAGCACCATTTGCCATTCTTCCGCCTCATCCCGCGGCTCGGGCCGTGCCGGGGGATGTTCGAGCAACGTGGTGGGCGCGGGCCGGCGTCGTCGGGCGGCGAGCGCCGTGCGGCAACGATTGTTGGCGATCGCCAACAACCAGGGTTCGAATTCGCGAGTTTCATCGAATCGGGGCAGATAGCGGCAGGCCCGCGCCATCGTCTCTTGGGCCGCGTCCTCCGCGTCCTGACGCTGCTTTAAAAAACGCAGGCAGAACGACAACACGCGATCGCGGTAGAACGCCACTAAATCGCCAAACGCAGCCTGCTCGCCCTGTCGACACCGCCGAACGATCTGCGAAGGTTCATCCATCGGCCAATCGCCAGGCAACGGATTGCTAGGTGACGGATTGCTAGGTGACGGATTGCTAGGTGACGGATTGCTAGGTGACGGATTGCTAGGTGACGGATTGCCAGGTGACGGATTGGCAGGCAGCGGATTGGCAGGCGATGTTTCGGCGGACACTGGATCGTTGAGGGATCGATCGACGAACGACCGAGCGACGGATCCCAAGTCGTTCTCGGAATGCGGGGACCCCGACACACATCACCGCCGGTTGAAGAATTTTTTCAACGCGTCCGCGGCAGCCTCGCGCGAGTTGGCGGTGGCGTTTTCCGCTTTGGGTTGCAGTTTACCGACCTCTTGCCGTTTCAGCTCCTCGAGCTTCTGGGCGGCCGGCGAGAGCGGTTCAGACGCTTTCTTGTCGCCTTCACCCGGTTTGTCGTCGACCTTCGTCGCCTCATGGCCGTCCGAGGCGGTCAATTCCAGCCGATCCGTCTTTTCCAGCTTGAATTGGCGAGTCTCAGTGTCCGCGGATGGTCGGGCCTTCTCCAACGAAGTTGGTTCATCGAGCCAGGAACTGACGTCGGCCTCGCCGAAACTGCTGTCGCCGGACCGCAACGCAACGTCCTTGACGCCGGTGACCTTGGGCCTTTTTTCGCCGGTGATTCCCACTTCAATCGCGACTTCGAACTCGAGCGGCCCGACTTTCAAGTGGTCGCCGAACCGCAGCACGCGGTCCCCGACGATCCGATCCCCATTGACGTAAGTGCCGTTTTTGCTGCCCAAATCGCGGGCGATCAGTTGAGAGTCGGCAATCACCAGTTCGCAGTGGCGCCGACTAATCGCGTCGCTTTTAGGACGCAACTGGCAATCGTCTTGCCGGCCGATCACGAACGGCGTCTGGACGATCTTGATTTCCTTGCCGGCGCTAGGGCCGTGCATCACTTTGAGTCTCACCAACATGGCGCGCCTCGCGGAATCCTCGCCTGAGTATCGAGCCTGCCCGAGTTACGGCAAACAACCAAGGTCACGGTAAGCTTGCCGAATCGCTGCAAACCAACTGCTTCACTGCAGCCTATCTGGAACGCTGCAACATTGTTTCCCAAAATACCATGAGTGGATAGTCTCCGTCAAAAAACTTCTTTTCCGCCTTGCGTTTTTTTCCCATTCGCCGAACGGTTTGGGACGAAAGACCTGCATTTTGTCACGCACCGGCGGAGCCGCCGGATCGAAGGCTGCCGATCCAGTGCCGCGATCCGCGAGTTCGCGATGAAAAGATCGAAGCGGGCGTGGCTGGGGCTGGAAGCCCTAGCCACGTCGTGAACTGGCCGCAGCCGAGTTCTTGTCGCCCGCGATGGTTTGGGACTCACGACGACCTCCGCTCAACCACGTCGACTGGTCCAAGCGTCCCCGCCAAATTTTTCCCGGCCAATCGCCTCGGCCCGGAGACGCTCGGTCGACGTCAGCGAGTCGCTCCGCCACGCGAGAGCCAGGCGTGCCGCGAGTCGCTCGCACCAGCGGGTCCGCAATTCGTTGGGGTCAAGCGATAGGCCTGTGAGTTCGAAGATGCCTGGCAGTTCCGGTGCGAAGGGCGAACGACGCAAGAGCACGCTGCCATGCTGCAGGAGCGCGCCCCGATTACGTCGTTGGGCACTGCCTCCAATTTTCATCCCGTCAACGATCACATCCCCCGGACTGCGCCGTTCAAAGCACAAAAAAGCCGACTCGTTCGCGTCTCCCTCTGCCGGCCCACCCGTGGCAAGAAGCGTTTGGGGCGTCGGGACGCGCGCCGCGACCACGCCCCATTCGGCCAGCGTTTCTACGAGCGTGTCGTGGAACGCATCGTAAAGCGCCTCGTGGCCGCCGAGTCCGCCGGCGATGGCGGTGGCGAAGCTGTAGGTCAATTCCCGGTCATGCAGGATGGCCCCGCCGCCCGAGGCTCTTCGGACCAACGGACAGTCACGGCTGGCAGCATGGGAATGCCGCTCGGAAAGCCCTTGGAAATACCCCAACGACAGCGTGGCCGGCGACCACTGGTAAAACCGCAAGCTGGACGCGGAGCGGAGGCGAGCGGGCGGAGCGGCGGCGGAGCCGGATTTGTCAGTTATCCCCGCCGTTGTCTCCAGGGCCACGAGTCCTTCCGCAGCGGACGCTGTCGCGGCAATGCCCACCGATTCGAGCAACGCTTCGTCGACAGCCATATTCCAAACGCCATCGGCCGGTCCATCGCAAATGAGTCGGGTTTCCATCGCAGCACCAGTGGCTTCATCGTCTTGGAGTCGAGCGGATCGAAATGGGCGTCGCCCGGCCATACTAGGGACAGCCCACCCCGGGGAGCTCGAAGGGCCGGCGAGCGGCTCGATCGGTCCTCAGTCCGCCATTGGAAAGTCGCATCGGCGACGCCGCAACCGCGCGCCGGCCGGGAGCCAACGAAAAAATTTTTTCGCCTGATTTCAGTCATCGCGGGAACGCTCTCGCGACTTGGCGGTTTGGCACGAAGCAAGCACCTGGGACGACGTTGGCGGTTAAGGGACTCGACCAGAGGGGGATTCGAAGGCGGGATAGTTGGCCCTTGCAGGCGGCTCGCCGCCCGAATCATCCCCCTTGGGTTTTCGAGGGTCTTCAAATCGTTGGCGTTATCAAGGAACTCGCACCGCCGAGCGAGGCATGCATGGACCACGAAGAGCAACTAGCGACGCCTCGGTGACTCGCGCGTCGCGGGGCCAGTTCGCCCAGGAATTGCTTGACACGGCTCATTCGTTCTTAATAATAGCCGCGACAGGCAATCGTCCTTCTTTTCGTTCGCGATCGTTTCTGATCGTTCCACATCGTCTCCGGTTTTTTCCTAAAGCAGTCCCGGAACTGCCGCCATGTCGGCGCGACATGGCGGACAGTGATCGTGTTGTCGTTTTATTCTCTTATCTTTTGGAGAGTGCTATGCGCCGCTGCCTTCGAAGAGGGTTTACCCTCGTTGAGCTACTTGTTGTCATCGCGATTATCGGAGTCCTGGTGGCGTTGCTCTTGCCCGCCGTGCAAGCGGCACGGGAAGCGGCCCGACGCACCCAGTGCGGCAACAATCTGCGGCAATTCGCGATCGCTGTCCATAACTATCACGACCAGCAGCAGGTGTTCCCGCCGTCGCACATCAATTACATGTCGTCGTACAAGTACCAATCGTACACGCCGGCGTTGAACCACTCGGGAATGATGCTCATCCTGCCCTACATCGAGCAGGGAAATGTCTCGGACCGCGTCGACTTCAAACTGCCGACGGGTCCGTCGCTGTACACGAGCACCCAGGCGGTGCCCGCCGCCAACGAACAGGTCACGGCGATCAAGCTCAAGGCGTTTTTGTGTCCCAGCGACAACGGGCCGGAAACGATCCCGCCCGGCCCGCAGTACTATGGCCAGACCAACGTGGAAGGGGCGCGGACGAACTACGATTTCAGCACCTGGGCGCTTTACACCCTGTATGGCTATTCTTGGGGTTGGATCAACCAAAACAACCAAGCTGAACTGCGATTCTCCGGCATCAATGCCGAAGCCTCGATGCGCAACTTGATTGACGGTTCCAGCAATGTGGTGATGTTGGCGGAAACGACCCGGACGGTTTACAACGGCTACGCAACCGCCTGGGGTTATCGCGGTTGGGTCATGACGGGCCACGACATCGCGCAAAATCACGGCCAGGGATTCGGCATCAATTGCTGGGTCTACGGAAGCACGCTGACTTCCCGCAAATACGGGCGGCTCGGCAACTGGGGCCTCACGGGCAGTCTCCATCCGGGCGGCGCCCTGTTCGCGTTAGGGGATGCCTCGACGCGCTTTATCTCGCAGACCACGGACTTCGCCGTGTTGCAACGGCTCGGTCGAGTCGCGGATGGCCAGCCGGTGGGGAATTTCTAGGCCCGCCCATCGGCCCTGCGTCTCAGAATGAACAACGCGACACGTGAGCCGCGGACCGCTCAAACCAGGGGCGTCGCGGCTTGCGTTCCTCTTTCTATCAATACTCCTTGAACAGGCTGATTGCGAAACTTATGCGACAACTTCTTGGGACGGCTTCGTTCGGTTCTTTCCTTATCGTCTGTGCGATGGTCGCCGTTGGCTGCGGCGGCGGGGCTCCTCCGATGCCCAGCGGCATTGTGCCGGTCACCGGCACCGTCACTTTGGATGGCGAACCGGTCTCGGGCGCGATCGTGACGTTCGTCCCGGTGCAGATCACGGGGGGCGGCGGCGCCGGCCTGGGCGCGGCAAGCGGCATGACCGACAGCACCGGCAAGTACTCGCTGATTGGGTACGAAGGTCGCGCCAACGGAACGCTCCCTGGAAGCTATCGCGTGAAAATCAGCCGGTTGACTCGTGCGGATGGTTCGACGGTGATTCCTGGACCGGATGACTCGCCGATGCAACTGTTGGTCAGCGGGGCCCGCGAACAGCTTCCGGAAAAGTACTCCAGCGACATCCGCACGTCCCTTGTGGCAACTGTCGACCCCAGCGGTTCACCGGTTGATTTCAAGTTGTTCTCCAAGTGATGATGCACCCGTGTTGTTGAAGGCCGCGGCGCGGGGAAGTCCGAATCGCGGCCGCTCCCGGGTTCATTTCGATTGGAGGCACCGCCATGTCAGGTTGTGGGAACACTGCTTCTGGCGGTCGCGGCGTGACGCGAGTTCGACGGCTCGTCGGAGCCGCGTTGATCCTGGCCGCGTTCGCTGGCTTCGCGGGTCGGTCGACGCCTGCCGCGGCGCAGGGTTTGGAGTACGTTCGCGAACACTACACCAAGCACGAGTTTCGCATCGCGATGCGGGATGGTGTGCGGCTGTTCACGGCGGTGTATGTGCCGAAGGATCGGTCCAAGACCTATCCGATCATGTTGAATCGCACGCCGTACAGTTGCCGCCCGTACGGCGCGGACCAGCATCGGCCCGATCTCGGCCCTTCGTCGCTTTTCGGCAAAGCTGGTTACATCTTCGCCTACCAGGATGTCCGCGGCCGCTGGATGTCCGAGGGCCAGTTTGAAAACGTTCGCCCCCATCGCGTGGTCAAGGGCCCGAAGGAGATCGACGAAGGCACGGACACCTACGACACGATTGCCTGGCTTGTCGCGAATGTGGCCGGTAATAACGGCAAGGTGGGGATGTCGGGCATTTCCTATCCCGGTTTCTACACGGCGGCCGCGTTGGTCGAACCGCATCCGGCCTTGAAAGCCGCTTCGCCCCAAGCTCCGGTCGCCGACTGGTTCGCGGGCGACGACTGGCACCACAACGGCGCCTTCATTTTGCCGCACGCGTTCAATTTCATGGCGTCGTTCGGCCGTCCACGTCCCGAGCCGACGAAGAAGTTCGTGTTCAATTTCGATCATGGCACGCCGGACGGTTACGACTTTTTCCTCCGCCTCGGACCGCTCGCCGAAGCCAACGCCCGGCATTTCCAAAACCAGGTCGAGTTCTGGGACCAATTGATGGCCCATGGCACTTACGACGAGTTCTGGCAAAGCCGCAACATTCGCCAGCATTTGAAAAATGTGAAGCCGGCCGTGTTGACGGTCGGCGGATGGTACGACGCGGAGAACCTGTTTGGGGCGTTGGAAGTCTTTCGCGCGATTGAGCGCGGCAATCCGCAGGGCGGCAATCGGTTGGTCATGGGGCCCTGGTCCCATGGCCAATGGTCCCGTGGCGACGCCGCATCGCTCGGCTATGTCCCGTTCCATTCGAAAACCGGTCCTTATTACCGCGAGCAGATCGAGTTTCCGTTTTTCGAATTCCATCTCAAAGGCGTGGGCACTCCCGAGCAGCCGAAGGCGTGGGTCTTTGAGACGGGCGCCAACCAGTGGCGAACGTTTACGCAGTGGCCGCCCCGCGAAGCCCGGCCAAGGGCCCTCGTCTTCCGCGAGCAAGGACGGCTGGAGATCGCGACGGTGCCGCCCACCGCGACTCGCCCAGCCGCCGGCGACGCGTTCGACGAGTTTGTCAGCGATCCCGCCAAGCCGGTTCCGTATCTGGAACGCACGACGCCATTGATGGCGACCGAGTACATGCTGGACGATCAGCGGTTCGCGAGTCGACGTCCGGATGTGTTGACCTACCAAACCGCGCCGCTGGAGGAAGACGTCACGTTGGCCGGCCCGATCCAGGCCCGGCTCTCGGTGGCGACGACGGGCACCGACGCGGATTGGATTGTGAAAGTAGTAGACGTCTACCCCGACGACTACCCGGATCCCGACCCGAATCCAACAGGCGTGCGGATGGGCGGCTTCCAACAACTGGTGCGTGGCGAAGTGATGCGGGGAAAATTCCGCAACAGCCTGAGCCGGGCCGAGCCGTTCTCGCCGGGCGAGCCCACGGCGGTGAATTTCACGATTCCAGACGTCTGCCACACGTTTCGCGCGGGCCATCGATTGATGGTGCAAGTGCAGAGCACGTGGTTTCCGCTGGTGGATCGCAATCCGCAACAATTCCTTGACATCTACAAGGCGCAGCCACGCGACTTTGTCCGCGCCACCCATCGGGTTTTTCGCGATCCCGCCCGACCGTCGCGTCTAGAAGTGCTGACGCTCGATCGCTGGTAAGCGTCCAGACACCGCCTTCCCTCGTTCACCGCCTTCTTCGTTCACCGCCAACACCGTTCAATATTCCACAAACCGATGCGGCTTATGATGTTGTGCACCGGTTTCACGTGGCGTTCAGAGTCCGATCGTCGGCGTTGCTACGCGTGGCATGTTCCCATGGCAGACAAGCGGGCGCAGCCATCGGTGTACCACGAAGCACACGAAGATCACGAAGATCACGAAGCACACGGGGATCACGGGGATCACGGAGAACGAAACGTTTGATGCTGACTTTTTGTCCCGGCCCAAG
>CAIXSC010000469.1 GCA_903921945.1 uncultured Planctomycetaceae bacterium | reverse complement strand
CACCACCTCCGGCTTGCCCAAGTCAGGCTTCTCGCCGTCGGGTTTGCCAACCTCGGGTCGGCCTCGGTCGGGTCGAATTCGATCAGGCCGTCCCAAATCGGGCCGGCCAATCTCCGGCTTGCCGATCTCGGGCTTGCCACCGTCGGGTCGGCCAATCTCTGGCTTGCCACTGTCTGGCGTGCCACCGTCTGGCTTGCCACCGTCCGGCTTGCCAATCTCGGGCTTCACGATTTCGGGTCTACCGAATTCAGGCCGGCCCAGTCCGGGTTTGATGGCTCCGGGGAGCGTGACCGCGGGCTTGCCTCCGTCTCCGCGATCACCGGGTCGCTCGTCCGTGCGATCCTTCGGGGCGATAGCCAGTGAGTCGCCGAAGAGGTTGACTTTGTGCGAATGGGGCCGGCCCTTCCCAACATCGTCGCGGCGTTGACCGGGCAAGTCGACGATGCCAGTGCCAGCGTCTCCCTGGCCGGGAATGATGACGCGGCCGGGCGTTGTCACTCGGTCCGGTGGGCCTTTCTTGCCCATTTCCCGGTTGATTCGCTCACGCGACTCCTGCAACCGCTGGTCGGCCAATTCGCGGGCCTGGCGCAGTTCCACTTCGCGACGGCGATCTTGAATCGCGTTCAAGCGGGCGAGTTCCGTTTGCAGTTCACTGCGTCGCTGTTGGCTGACCGTTTCGACTTTGAAGCCCAGTTCGGGGCGTTTCGCCAGGCCGCTGAGCGAAGTGGCGAGCAGCAGGTTTTGCACATCAGGCCGAGAAACACTGCGGGCGGCGAGCTCGCGGGCGGCGATCACCGTGTGAGGCGGACGATCCTCGGCGTGATCCCGGCGATGGCGGTAGTCGGCTCGAACCCGCTCGTGCCAATTCGGTTCGGTTCGCAGATGCTCCCAACGATGGTAGGCGAACAGCGGATCGTAACCGTAGCGACTCATGTGGTAGGCATAGCCCGGATAGATTCCGCGGTCGAAGTACCGCGCTTCGTAGTAATCGCCAAAGCAGTAAACGCTGCGGGCTGGCCGGCAAAACATGTGGAACGAGAAGACTTGGACATCGATGACCACGCGCGGCGTGTACCGGTAATGGTGGCCCACCACAGGACCGCGAGGGAACCAGATCGGCGCGTAGATCACACCGCGACGTGGCAAGGCGTAGTCCCAATAACCGTCCACGTGCAGATAGCCGAACGGGGTCCAAACGAACCGAGCCGGCACCCAGACCCAGCCCGGCCGGCAAACCACCCAGTAACCGGGACGCCATAAGTAACGGCTGTCCATCCACGTCCAGCAACCGGAAACCCACACATGGTCCGGCGATGGCGGGGCCAGCGCCGGGCCACGCTCGACGCTCGCCGGCGGCTCAGGCAGGTATTCCAATTCCTCGGTCTGTTCCGCGCGCCAGAAACCGGACACCCATTGATGCCCGCCCTCGACGGTCGACCAATATCCGGGAACCCAATCCAATCCCGGCGGAACCGCTCGCCAGATGCCGCTGACCCAAACATAGTGGCTCTCGTCGTCGTCCCAACTCCAATAGCCCTGGATCCATTCGACGTTGTCACCCGCCGGCTTTTCCTCGGGCGGAAGTTCCTCGATCGGCTGCGGCGGGGCTTGCACCACCACGTCGCTCGGCTGCGGATTGAACACCACGGGCTGAGCGTAAGCCTCGTGAACGATGCCGCGAGTCAGTTCCTCGATTTCACCGCCACTGCCGTCCGCCGCGACCGGCCCGGCTTCCGAGGGCGCCGCGAGCGGCGGTTGCGCCGCCGCCGTGGCCACCAAGAGGAGAACGCCGATCACGGCGAACACCACCCAGCCCACCGACAGGAATTTGGACCAACCGTCGGTGGGCATCGCCACCGCGACAGGAGCCGGAAAGCGAGCGACGGCCAGCGGAACCCCAGAGCGGCTCGACGGGACCGCGAAACGAGTGGTAGGCATGAGCGGAAGCCTTCGGAAAGAGAGCGCGAACCAAGCGGTCGATCCGGCCGGCGGACCGGGACCGCGTCGCGACTAACCTATGTTATCGTCCTGGACCGCGAGTCCGCCAGCAATTTTCTTAAACGCCGGCGTCGGCCCTTCCCCACACACCGCTTATCCTAAACGGAGGCGTCGGCCGCACGCCGCTCATTCCTCGCTCTTCGTCTTCCGCCCCATGGCGATGTCGAATTCGGTGATCGCCGGCACCATCATGGAGGCGGTCGTGAAACTGTAAACCGCAACCGTCACGAGGAACACGGCCAGATAGTGGTGCAGCGAATAGCTGGTGATGGCGTAAAATGTCAGGAACGGCAGCCCGATGGACGCTAACCCCATCGCCGGCGACGGATTCCGCGACCCCAGGGCGACATACAGACCGAGGCTGCCGCCCAAAATGACCATCAGGAACTGGGCCTGCTGGGTTTGAAACGAACCACTGAACGAAATCATCATCACCATGCAGGTGATGATCCCCAGGAAAAGAAAGAACACCGTTCCCAAGCTCACGCCAATCGCCGTGCGCGAATTGGCGTAGATCATGCCGCAGTGGATCCCCAGCATCACGACAAAGAGGATCACCGTCGCCAACCCGCCCGCCAGGAACAGCAGATCTTCGAACGCAAGCCCGCCGTTCCACCATAAATAGCCGCACAATCCGAGCGGCAGGAGGCTCATCGGCCACGTCACGTACAACACGCCGCCGATCTTGCCCAACACGAATTCTTTGGGCGTCAAGTCGGTGACAAGCAGCAGGTCGAGCGCTTGCCCATCGCGTTCGCTCGTGATCGATGTGACCGCCAACGCCGTGATGATCACGGCACTCAACAGTAAAAACGGGGCGAGCGGCCGAGCGGCGGGCGGGATGATCGCAGCCAGTTCCTCGCCGCGGCGCGTGGCGGCCCCCGAGTCAATCGTCTGTTGCAAACCGGCCGCCGCCAGCACGAACAACAGGCCGTACACCAAACGGATCACAAGCACCTTCCGGCCATACGCCCAAGTGCGAATCTCCCGCCAGAGAATCGGATTATCCCACACCACGCGGCTCTTGCCGTGCGTTCGGTTCCGCCGCGAGTCGACGTGGGTTTGACGAGCCGCCTCGGCGCCATCCGCCGGAGCCGCGCCGGTCGCGGCAGCGGAGCCGGCTCGGTCGCCTGCCCGCTCGCCCGCATGCTCCTCGGTTTCCTCCAGTTCCACCGGCGCGATCGGCATCAATTCGCGCGACGGATTCCAAACACGGACCCGTGCGATCGCGATCGCGTTCAGCAGCACCGCGGCGGCGCCGGTCGTGCCCAGGTAAAGAAGAATGCCGACCGCGTGGTTGGTGGCGTCCGCCGACGCCGAGGCTCCCACCAGCGGACGAGCGGCTGCGAGTATCGCTCGCCACGGACTCAGCGCGACCGCCCAGGTGCCGCAAGACAAACCGGCCGCTCGTTCGAACAGCCGACCGGTGGCGACGATCTCCCCGAGCGCCACCCACAAGACAATTCCCAGGAACGTCAGGGCAAGCGTCTGGAACGTCTTTTCGCGCCACAGGGCCAGCGTGGAACCGAGGCTGGCCGCGGCAAGGGCCGTGGCGAGCGTGATCGCGGCACTCCGCCAGACCTGGGCCGGATCGACACCGCCGAATAGCGTCACCAGCAAAAACAGCGGGATCGCCACCGCGATCATCGTCACGACATCCAACAGGCTGGCGAACAGCTTCCCCAGCACCAGTTCGGAATTCCGCAGCCGGGTGAGCAACAACAAAATCAGCGTGCGACGATCCTTTTCCAGGGCGACAGCGCTGGCCGAACCGAGCGCGGCAAGAAAGGTGATCAGCGCCAACTGCAGCGGCGCGAGCACCTGGAACAGGCTGGCGCCGAAGCGCGCCATGTCGCCCACATTGCGAATGATCTGCGTGCCAGCGACCACCAGCCACGCCGTACACATCAGCACCAGCAGCGCGGTGACATATACCGCGCGCGTGAGATAGTGCTGCGGACGCCGCGGCGTCGTGACCAGTTCGCGAGCAAAGACAGGGCCGATGAACACAGGAGCCGGTTCCTCTAAGGAGCGTGGTCTTTCCAATCGCGGAACAGCCACCGCAGCGATTCGGGCATCAGAGCGCCGCCGTGCTTGCCGTTGTGCCCGCCGTCGCCCATCACGAAACGGTAATCATACTGGCTGGCTTTGAGCGCGGCGTCCATCTGCCGGTTGGCGAGCGGCCAATTCCCGAAGAGATTGTCGAGGTCATTCTCGCCCTCCTGCAAAAACGCGCGGATCGGCTTCTTCGGCACTTTGCGAATCAGTCCCGGGTACGCATACCCTCCCCGAATGTTCGTGAAACTGCCAACGTGGCTCAGCACGCGGCGGAACTCGTCGGGCCGCTCCCAAGCCGCCGTCCACGCACCAATCCCGCCCGAACTGATTCCGCCCAACCCACGGCACTCGGGATTGCGCGACAACTTGTGCGTGCGTTCCACGGCGGGCAATAACTCTTCCAGCAGAAACCGCGCGTAGCGATCGCCGAGGCCATCATATTCGAAACTGCGGTTGCTCCGCGGCTTTCCGCCCGGCACATCCGGCGGCAGCGTGCCGGGAGTCACGAAAACGGCGATGAGCGGCGGCAAATCGCCGGCGGCGATCAAGTTGTCGAACACGACCGGCACGCGGAACTGTCCGTCCTCCTTCATGTACGACGGACCATCCTGGAACACCATGAACGCCGTCGGCTTTGTCACGTCATGGGCGGCCGGCGAGTAGACCCAGAAGTCGCGGCTGGTGCCCGGGAAAATCTCGCTGCGGAGCGACTGCGCGGCGGAAATGGTCCCGCGGGGAACTCCGTCACGACGCTGCGAATCCGGTCCCAGCGCGTAGTCGTCGGCCGCCCCGGCGGATCGAACCGCCAAGCCGCCACCACCCTTCCCGCTCGATCCCATGCCGCCGCTCCACCCCGGCAGGTCGAACAGGCCGCCAAGCGTTCCCCCGACCGTCGCGGCCACGGCCCAGGCGAGCAATCGGACGAGGGAGGGGTGGCCGCAGGCCGGCGCGAACGGAACTCGAGCGGGCAAGTTTGGCATGGGGAAGGCTCCGAAGCGGCTTGTCACCGCGAAAGGGAATCTGCTACGTTGTGGAATTCGCGAAGTGGCATTTTAACCATTGCAGTCCGGAGTATGTGCTGTGGGTGTGAAGAAGACAGGCAAGGGTCGTCGCAAGTTGGGCCGTAAGAAACGCCGCATGCGTGCGCGGATCCGTCATCGCAAGAAGTAGTTTTGGATGCAGCTTGAGTCCCAGGTTTAGTTCTCGCTGCGTTTTCGAGCGAGATCGATCGAGGTGATCTTCCCCAGTGGGCACCCGTAGGCTGGACGATTGTAGGTTGGCGGCTGGCATGCCGGACAATCGCGAGTCGATTGCCCGCGTGCCCGTTGACCGCGTGATCGACGCCGAACTGGTGGACAAGCCGGGAGACGTCGACGCTGCGCAGTCCGCTCGGGTCACCGGTATCGCCCGGCCTCGGCGCCGGAAGCTCCCGATTATCCTGTTCGCGGTCACGAGCCTGTCGGTGTGCTGGGCGGGCATGTGGAGGTGGAGCCCGGTCGAATCGCTCGACTTCCTGTTCGAGATCTATAGCGGCCAAGCGCGCGACTGGGGATTGGACCTCCGCTGCTTGGTCGTCCGCAACGGCGTGGACGCCGTGTGGTACGCGGTCGCCATGCTGGGCATCCTGATGACCCATGAGATGGGCCATTTCTTGATGTCCGTCCGCTACCGGGTCGCCGCGAGCTGGCCGTTTTTCATTCCGCTTCCGATCTCCCCCGTCGGCACGCTCGGCGCCGTCATTGGAATGGACGGACGCAGCGCCGACCGTCGACAAATCTTCGACATCGGCTTGGCGGGCCCGCTGGCAGGACTGGCGATCGCGATACCCGTCCTGTGGCTTGGCATCGAGCGTCACGATTGGACCATCGCTCCGACCGGCCCGTATTTCCTCGATCTGCCGCTCGGCTTGAAATGGGCGATGCAGTCGCAAGTGCCCGCGGGTGTCGAGTTTTCCGGGGTGATCGCCCTCAACCAAATGAACCCGTTTTTCATGGCCGGCTGGGTCGGACTGCTGATCACCGGACTCAACATGATGCCCGTCAGCCAACTGGACGGCGGCCATGTCATTTACGGATTGTTTGGACGCTCGTCGCGCTGGATCGCGCGTTTGTTTCTCGTCAGCGCGATGGTGATCATCGTGCTGACCGAGCTCTACGCCTGGAGCGTCATGCTAATCCTCATTTTGATCATGGGGCCCGATCACCCGCCCACCCGGGATGACTCCGTGCGGCTTGGCTGGTTTCGCACCGCGATCGGCTGGCTGTCGCTGCTCATTCCCGTGCTTTGCTTTCCGCCGCGGGTGTTTTTCGAGTAGCGTGGAGGCCGGCGGTTCCATCGTTCCCGTCGCAACCCGCAGGAAAACTATGGACGAAACAAACGGGCTAAAGCGGGTCATGGGGCCCGTCGGCGCGACGGCGGTCGTCGTCGGCGCTGTGATCGGCGCGGGGGTCTTCTTCAAAGCCAGCGCCATCGCGCGGTCGGTCGGCCGCGTCGACCTGGTGGTCGCCGTCTGGGTTGTGTGCGGCGCCGTCAGTTTTTGCGGCGCGCTTGCGCTCGCCGAATTGGCCGCCGCAATCCCCCGAGCCGGCGGCCAGTATGTGTACCTGCGGCGAGCCTACGGTCCGCTGGCCGGTTTCCTGTGGGGCTGGACCGAGCTGTGCGTCTTGCGTTCCGGCGCCATCGCGGCGCTGGCGGTCACCTTCGCGACCGCCTTTCAAAACTCAATCGGCCAAGCCCTGATTGCCGCCGGTTGGATCGGCACAACCGCCGGCAATATGGGGGGCAGCAGTGCGGTGGGCAGCAGTGCGGCGGGAGTCGAGGGACTGACGCTGCTCCTGTTCGGCTGCGAACTTCCGCTCGTTTGGTGGGAACGCGGACTGGCGATCGCGGCGATCGCGACGTTGACAACCGTGAACATCGCCGGCGCCCGGTGGGGCGGCCACGTCCAGAGCATTACGACGGTGGTGAAGGCGGCGACACTGGTCGCGTTGATGGTACTGCCGCTGCTGACCGGCGCGGCCTCGCCCGCGCTGTGGGGAAGCTCGCTGAGCAAGCCGCCGGAGATGGGCTGGATCGCCGGGTTCGCGGCGGCGATGACCGCGGCTTTTTGGGCCTACGACGGGTGGAACAATGTCGCGCTCATCAGCGAGGAGGTGCGTGAGCCGCAACGCAACGTTCCACTCGCGCTCGGCATCGGCCTGACGACCCTGATCGCCCTCTATCTCGGCGTCGCGCTGGCTTACCATTTGGTGCTGTCCGTGGACGAGGTGGCCGCGAGTAAATTCGTCGCCCGCTCGGCTTGTGAACGGATGCTCGGGGCCTACGGCGCGGAGATCGCTTCGAGCGCTGTCATGTTGTCGACGTTCGGCGCTTTGAACGCGAATCTGCTGTGCGGTCCGCGAGTAATCTTCGCCATGGCCCGCGATCGACTGTTTTGGGACTCGATCGGCCGCGTCCACCCGCGTTTCGCCACACCGCACCGCGCGATTCTGGCGGAGAGTTCCTGGGCGATCGTCTTGATCCTGGCCTCGAACCTCACTCGACTGGTTCGCGTGCCCGCATGGCTCGACAGCTTGCCCGCGTTCGCCGCCAAACCTCTCCGACTGTCATTGGAAACGATGGCGACCAAAGCCACCTTCGATGTGCTGACCGACTACGTGGTCTTCGGCAGCTTCATTTTCTACGTGCTCTCAGTCGCCGCGGTGTTCGTGCTGCGTTGGCGGGAACCCGAGTTGCCTCGGCCATACAAGACGCTGGGCTACCCGCTGTTGCCGCTCGGCTTTGTCGTCGTCTCCACCGCGTTCCTACTGATGATGCTCGTGACCAGTCCCGTCGAATCGCTGGCGGGTTTGCTGTTCCTCGCGCTGGGCGCGACGCTCTACGTCACACGGTTGAAAGAGAGAACGACTGGAGCCGCTACGTCTTGAGCAGTGTCATGGATTGAGCGGCGTCACGGGTTGCGCCGCGTTACGGGTTGCGCCGCGTTACGGATTGAGCCGGTGAGTGGGCACGGGCCGGCCAGGACGGAAGCTCTGCACGGCGGCGATGCGCAACTCGCCCGCGAGCTGCGCCGCGACTTGCTCGAGCGTCTCGCGGACCAGTTGCTCCAGCACGGCCGGATCGATCGCGACGCGGGCATTGACCACCAATTGAGCCTCGGGCGTTCGGCATCGCGAAGGCACCGACAGTTCGGTTGCCGTAAAGCTGCTCACCAGATTCGCCACGCCGTATGCTTGATCCCGCAGGCCAATCGCTTTGAGGTGCGCGGTTTCCGCATTCAGCGGCTGGAGGCGTTGGCGAAGCCCGTCGACGACGCTCCGCAGCACCTCGTCCAGCTCGAACGGCTCGGCGGCCGCGAGGCTCAGTTGGGCGTTGAGCCATCCGAGTTCCGCTTCGCCCGCGGCGTACACGTCGTAGTCCAGGTCAATCACCCGCCGGCCAAACTCGCCGCGTTGTTCGAGCAGTTCGCACAAAGCGTCAAAGCCAGCGCCCGAGCGGGCCGACATTCGCAAGATCGGCCGCCCCGGAAACTGTCGGGACAACAGCTCGCCAAGCAACTGGATGTCGCCCTCGGAAAGCTCGTCGATCCGATTGACAACAATGAAGTCGGCCTCTTCGATTTGCTTCCGGAAAATGTATTCGGCCTGCGGCGAGAACCCGCCGCGGCTCGGCCCGCCCGCACCCGTCTCCGCCCCGAGAATGCGGCGGCCATGGCTCGGCTTGAGAATCACGCCGTAAGGCGCCACATCCAGCGGCTGCTGGTAGACCTGCACGAGCGGTCGAATCACCGTCGCGACCAAATCGGTGCAGCTCCCCACCGGCTCCGCGAGGATGACGTCCGGCCGGCAGCCCGCATCCAGTTGCTCGACCACCGAAGTCAGCTCGTTGAAATTGCAGCAAAAACAAGCGCCCGCGACTTCGCCAACGTCGAAGCCCTGCGACCGCAACGAGTTGGTGTCGACCAAATCGGCCGCTTGGTCGTTGGTGACAATCGCAACCCGTTGCCCACGAGCTTGATAATGGCGGGCGAGCCGGGCGATGGTGGTGGTTTTGCCGGCTCCCAGAAAGCCGCCGATCATGACGAACCGCGGAGCGGTCGAAGCGGACGATGTCGCGGCTGCTCCAGCCGCCGGAGTGTTGCTCGTCACAGAAATAACCCTTTGAACGTTTGACTAATCAGAGGCTGTGGAATGTAGCACGGCGCACGGCGCGTGCAAGCGGCGCGCTGGCCGGAGCAACGAACGCACCGGCGGAAGGCCGTGTGGGGACAGCCGACGGATGGGTGCCCGTCGGCGACTCGGGACTGTGGCGGACGACTGGGGACGAATCGGGACGAATGGGGACTGCGGGGGACGACTCGGGACGGAGGGGTTCGACCGCCGACAGCCAGGGGCGGTCGGAGGCCGGCTGGGATTCTCTGGTTGGACGACGGCGTGTAGCATGGGACGCGTTGGTCGCAGGCGTGCCGGTCCGTTGGGAAGCGGGACGCCGCGGTCTGGAGTTCGGTTGCCCAGCCGTTCTCCGAGAACCTTTCCGTAGCCCATTCCGGGCGGGACTCACTGGCGAGCGTAGGCGAATGAGCGTGGCGGCGACCGAACGGATCATCAATGTCCCGAATGCGTTAACGAGCGCGCGTTTCGTGCTGGCGGTTGTTGTGTTTGTGCTGAT
>CAIXSC010000468.1 GCA_903921945.1 uncultured Planctomycetaceae bacterium | reverse complement strand
TTGACGACTCAGACGCTGGCTTGGCATTGTCAGGTTTGGCATTGTCAGGTTTGGCATTGTCAGGTTTGGCATTGTCAGGCTTGGCGGCGTCAGGCTTGGCGGCGTCAGGTTGTGCAGGGGAGGCGCCATCCATCCGCCAGGCGGTGAGCCACGTGGCGGAAACTCGCCGCATTTTGAATTCGTTCACGAGGCGTTCTTCCATATCCTTCATGTGGCCAGCGCCGTAGAAGATGGCGAGCCGCCGCTTGCCAGCCATCAGCTCGCGGTCGAGCACTCGGAGCGCTTTCTTGTTGCGTTCTGTGATGAGGGTCGAACCTTCGGGGCCATCGAAGGCGCTCATCCCTTCCATGTTGTCGAACTGTTGGGCGAAAACGCGTTTGAGCTTGACGCTGCGATCTTTGGCGAACAGCGCGCTGAACAGATTGATGTCGCCCCCCGGCTGGCGCGACTGCTGAGCCATGCCCTGTCCCATCATCCGGAAGAACATCTGCGACCAGCTTTCCTGGCGGTCCTTCATGCTTTTGGACATTTCGTCGGGCGTCATATCAGCGTGAATGAAGTTCGACGCATGGTAGTCGATATGTTCGAGCTGGTATTCGAGGGCCAGCATCGACTGGAGCCCCTTTTGCATGGCGGAAATGGGATGGGCACCGGCTTTGCCGCCCCCCTTGGGAACTCGCGTCCCCTCGGGCGCGACCAGCTCGTACAGCACAGCTTCGTAACCTTTAAACAGCTTGTTCAATTCGTCGTAGTACTGGCGTTCGCCAATGTGGACGACCCCGACCAGATCGACTTCCACGGGCGGCTTGCCGGGCTCTTCCCGCACGAACCGCAGGATCGAGGTCTCGAGCGCTTGCGCCGTCTTGTTGTCTCCGCGCCGGACTCGCATGTACGACGATTCAACAGTTTGGCTCGCCGGTTTCCGACTCGCGTTCTTCCCAGCGTCTTTTCCCGCGTTCTTCCCGGCGTCTTTCCCGGCGTCTTTCCCGGCGTCTTTCCCGGCGTCTTTCTCGGCCGGCTTCGCCGCTTTGGCGGGATTCGCGGCGTTTTCGGCGACCGCTCTTTGCGCGGCGACCTCCTCGGGGCGTTCGGCGGCACGCCCCGAGATGGCCGTGAAGCCGAGGAGACCGGCGAAGAGGCCCCAGATGGCCAGTGCCAATCCGGGGACGAATCTCGGCGGGAGCGAATCAAAACTGCCGTGGCGTGATGTTCCAAGAGATCCCATGGTCACTCCTACGCAAGCCGACGTGGTTCGCCGGCCGATGACGGAACTATCGCGAAAACCGGATTTTCCGGAAGCCCTTGCCTTCTTTACTCAACTTGCGAATCGCGTGAAACCGATACTACCGGCACAGATCATACGACAAGCCGCCGGTGGCGGCGACGTCCCCTGAAGCATCGCGAACGCCCAAGGTGGAAGGAACCATGTCTAGGAACCTTTACTCAGCCTGCCTGTCGGCACTGGTCCTGCTCGCCGTCCTCACGGCGGGGGCCCACGCCCAGCAATTCCAGCCCTTTATCGATCCCAACTACTTCCATCCGGACTTGCAGTTCTTCGCTCCGGCGGAGGCCGGCGAGGAGTACGGCGGGGAACCGCGACTCCGGACGGGATGGTACGGCGGTTACGACCGCCTGTACATCTACGTTTCCCGGCCGAAGGGAGAGCAGTCCAACACCGAAGGGGATTTCACCTGGGGTAACCGGTATGATATCGGGTACATGACCGAGGAGAACCATGGCTGGGGTTTTTCCGCGATCCACATCGACGGCCCGCACAAGTCGGACGGATACGAAGTCGAGCGGCTCAACCGCTACCTGGAACCGGACACGGGCGGCGGCGGCGGCGGCACAGGTGGCGGCGGCACGGGTGGAACCACCACGAGCGCACTCCGGCCGGTTGTCGATCGCAATGATGGATTCACCGGCGAGCGTTCCTACAATCTGGAGAATTCGGTCAACAAAGGGGACTTGGTCGGCTTCGACCTGAACAAAACCTGGCGGTTGGAACCGCTGCACAACGGCAGCATCATCGAGCCCCTGGTCGGCTTCCGCTACAACAAATTCCGCGACCTGACACGGCGGGATGTCTACGAACGGTTTGATGACGAAGGCAACTTGGTGCCCGTGCTCCCGACGGCGGACGTCGCCCTGGATGATGCCACGCTCGAACGCTTCACGATCAACGAGTGGGGTATCACCAATCACATGGTCGGCGGCCAACTGGGATTCCGCTGGTACAAGAAGCAGTCCCGCTGGCTCCTGGACAGCGACTTCCGAGCCTTCGCGATGCAGAACTTCCAGGGAATGTACTCGCAACAGCTCAGCGAGACGACGCTCTACGACGGAGCGGGCACGGGCAGCGAAACGACGCTCGTCCTGCGTGACAAAAACATTCGCTACGACCACGACAGCGAATTCGTCTGGGGCATGGAAATCCGAGCCCAGGCCGCCTACGAAGTGACTCGCGATATCGCGCTCCGCGGCGGCATGCATCTCATCGACTACGCGAACGGAGTCGGACGCGGCAACAACTTCGCCAGCAACCGGGAAGATCTGCTGATGGTCGGCTTCACCTTCGGCTTGACCGTCAACCGCTAAGGTGGAAGTCATCTAGGAAACGCGATGCGGGCCCGAGCGGCGTCGGCGCGAAAGCGCTGGCGCCGCTCGACTCCTTTTCCCTCCGGATCACTTCTTCTTCTTCGGCAACTTCCGCAACTCTTCCAGCTCCACCGACAGCCGATGCCGAAGCGGGCTTTCCGCGCGGAGTTGCTCCAACAGCTGCTCGGCCTTGTCGAACGCTTCGGGCGTGCGGCCCTCGTTCTTGAAAATGGTGTTGAAGCTGCGATGCACTTCCGCTTCGGTTAGCACAGATGATCCTCCGTCGGGATTGGGCGACGACGCCAAATGATCCAGCGGCGCCAGGAATGGAACGCGGCAGGCAGAGGAACCACGCCACGGGCCGCTCCGTCATCTGCCTTCTCTCGCGATTGTAAAGCGGACTCCATCGAGTTGGCTAGGCTGGATGGAATCGCCGAGTTTAGCCACCGCGGGGCAACCTCAGCATGGCCAATGGGAATGGCTTGGAGAAATTCAACCCGTGGCTGCCCCAAGTGCCCTTCGGAAGCGCCACCACAGATTGAGATTGGCCTTCCGCCACTAGGCACGATAGTGCTGGCCTGGGGTGGTTCCGAGCGTCTTCACCCCTAGCGTTTCCGTCACACGCAAACTTCAGAGCCAACGAGACTCGGCGATCATCGAACGGTATTGAGCCTAGGCGCTCGCCGCAAGCGGGCGGTACCGCGGGTCAATCTTCATCAGCTCTTGGGCGACCGCCTCGACGGTGTCACGGATCTGCTGCTCCGTGTGCAGCGAAGTCATGAAGAACCGCAGCCGGGCTTTTTCTTCCTCCACCGCCGGATAGAGAATCGGCTGGACGTTGATGCCGCGTTCGAAGAGGGCTCGCGACAACCGCAACGCGTTCGCCGAGTTCCCCAAAATCACGGGCAGAATCGGCGTCTCGTTGCTGAAGCCCGTATTCAACCCCTTCGCCCGCGCAAGCTCCAAAAACAG
>CAIXSC010000467.1 GCA_903921945.1 uncultured Planctomycetaceae bacterium | reverse complement strand
CCGCTCCCAATTCCTCGTGTCGCGCATCCACACCGACCTCGGCGATCGACTCGCCGAGGTCATGCAACAGATGCCCGACGTCGTGAAGAAGGGCGGCGAGCACCACGGCAGGCGAGTCGCCCGCCCGCTCCGCGAGCGCCGCGCATTGCAACGCGTGCTCGCGTTCCGTCACATTTTCACCGTAATGCCGGCCGCCCCGCTCGGCGAACAATGCCACAATCGCGTCGGCGATCGCGGTTGGCGTCCCAGCGGCAACCGCCTCAGCGGCACTCGCGGCAGCAGCACTCGCGGCAGCGGCAGCAGCGGGGTTGGCGCTCATGCAACTTCTCAGGCCATGGAAAGCTGGAATGCCAGCCCGCGCGGATCGCATCCCGCGCGGATGGCGTCCTACGCGGATTACTTCACGCGAATGAGCTTCATCAACCGGCCGGCCGTGTTCCAGTCCTGGACGTAAAGATTGCCGTCCTTGTCCCAGTACGAACCGTGCGTGCCGCTGAACACGCCCTCGATCCATTGGCTTTGCGGAATGCCGAAATTCATTCGCTTCGCGGGATCGGGGTTATGTCCGAGCACAGCGATGATGGTGTTGCTCTTGTCGAGTATCACCAGTCGGCCATGCAGATCGGGCACCGAGACGTAGTCGCCTTGCACGGTCGCCGACGTCGGCATGCCAAGCCCGGTGATCACTTCATCGATGAAGTTGCCTTCCAGATCGTAGTGCAACAGGCGGCCCTTCGGCTGATGGTTGCGGTCGCAGACGAGCAGCCGCGGCGGGTTGTAACGCGTATCGAGCGTCATGCCGTGGGCCGTGTTGAACTGCTTGAGATTGTTCCCTTTCTCGCCGAAGTGCTTGAGGTACTTCCCCGTCTTGTCGAACTTGAAGATGATGTTGCTGGCGTAGCCATCCGACAAAAAGATATCGCCATTCGGACCGACCGTGATCGCGGTGGGGCTGAACTTCATCAGGTTCAAACCGGATTCTTTCGGGAATGGCAGCCGCAAAGCGACTTCGCCGGTGTGGGCGTTGAACTTGATCCCTTCCGCGTTTTGATTCCGCGCGCCGTAGATGTACTCGACGCCATCCTCCTCGCGGATCTCCATGTCGTGCAGCGCGGCGTACGGTTCGCCCAGGAATTCTTTGATCACCATTCCTTCGGGCGCGAACACCACCACACCCTTGATCGCGCTGGTGTAGATGTGTCCCTCCTTGTCGATCACCACGGCGCCGTGCGTCGCGCCGAGCGGCGAGGTGCCATCAGGACGCAATCCCCAACCAGGAACCGTGTCAAACGTCATGACCCCGGTGCCCATCCGCACCGGCTTGATAGGCTCTTGCGACCAAGCCGCCGGCAACAGCCCGCTAAGCAACAATAAAACGATCCCCGCCAGACGCGTGCGCATGCGATCCACTCCCAAGTCTTTCATCCAGTTGAATTGCCGGTCTCCACGCTTGAACGAGCGTGGCAAAATTCCAACACCGATCCGAAGCGGCGCCGACCGCGAACGGTCCGCAGCCAGTTGCTCACGCGGCCGCCTCTGACGCCGTTGAATGCGGATGGCAGTATCGGATTCCCGCCATGGAAAGACAACACCCGGCCAAGTCGCGGCCCGAGTCACGGCGATGCGCCGCACGCCGAGTCGCAACGAATGCCGCAGCACATGCCGCAGCACATGCGGCGGCACATGCGGCGGCACATGCGGCAGTCGAACGGCTCAACCTGGCAGCGGGATATCGCGGAGCTGGAACGGCACGCGACGCGGCGCTCCTGTGCGTTCGATCCAACGCATTCGCACCGCTTTGAGCGAACGTCCCTGGGGCAACGGTTGAAAATCGAAGGCCCGGCTGGTGGGAACCGTGGCCGCTTGCCGCTGTTTCCCCTTGTTACCAGGAACATTGTTACCAGGAACATTGTTACCAGGAACATTGTTACCCGGACCGCCTTTAAAACTGAATTCCGTCATCTGCGCGCCGCCGCCCGAGCCGCCGGAATTCGGGTAATAGACGTCGCCATTGTCGTCGACCAGTTCCACAAAATACGAGTTCTTATCGTTGGGCATCATCGACATCTGCATGAACTGCTGGATGTTGGCGGGCGGCGGCGCTTGGTTTTTCGGCGCGGGAAAGGTGGCCGAAACGCGAATGCCATCGGGCCCCGCCTGCAGCGAATCGATGGTGAACGACTCTTGAAAGGCCTTCTTCGCCACCTTCCCGGCGATCGGCGCCGTGAACTCGACGATCACGTTTCTTCCCGGTGTGATCACCAGTTCGCCATCGAGCGTCTTGAGCATCATGCGGGGTTGCTTGCTCGCGCGAAGATATACGAAGTGCTTGCCACCGTTCCGCTGTTCGAAATCGGGAAAGTGAAGTTGCAGCGGAGCCATCGCTGGAGATTCGAGCATTTCACCGTTGTCGTCCACGGCTTTCACCTCGGACGCGATCTCGACATGCACATCGGCCGCCTTCGCGTTGTTTTCTCCCGCGACCGAGAGCGCGATCCCGTAAGAAGCCAGCGGGCCGCTGAACCCTCTGCCTCCGCCACCAATCACACCACCAGCGCCACCGCCTCCGAAGCGGCCTCCGCCATCGCCCTGGCCGCCAGCGTTGCCGCCCCCCGCTCCTCCTGCTGCTCCGCCGCCAAACTGGCGGTTAAATCCGCCCTGGAACTGCATCGTTGGATTGGCCATCGCCTTAGCCATGTCGAACTGCAGCTGCGGTTTCAGCGACTGCATCGATTCGACGGCTTCCACACTTATCTTGCGGCCGTCGACGGTCGTGGTCGGGGTTTGGGCCTGGGCCGCCAGACATCGGCCTGGGTTTTCCACGATGGCGAATCCGCCGGCTACGCAGGCGGCGAGGAACAGCCGCCGTTCCCGCCTTCGATCCAGAAGCGAATGTGCCTGCAAGTCGACGCCACTCAACTGTTGGCTCATGGTCCACCTCACTGCGGATTCAGGGACGCGACAAAGCCATGAACAGGCCATGACGCGGACGTGACGAATGAAGAAAAGTTGCCACTAGACTAACGGTCCCGAAACCTGCCGGCAATCATGGACGTAAGCCGCCCACTCTTGCACCACGGCGCGTTGTCCCAACGTCGCCATCACGTGAGGGCGGCAGGACAACAAGTGCCGCTGGGCCTGCTCGACGGTCATCCCGCGGTGCGCGACAAGCCAACAGAGCACGACGGTGGCGCTACGCGCCCGCCCGGCTTTGCAGTGGACATAAACGGTCCGGCCCGCGAGCACATGTTGCTGGATGAACGCCACGGCGCGCTCCACACTGGCAAACGATGGCGGATGGAAATCGGTGGTTGGCACGCGCAGTTGCTCGATGCCATGCAACCGATAGCTTTCCTCGGGACCGGCGTACTCTTCGCACGTGTTGACCACCGCCCCGACCCCTTCCGCGACCAGCGCCTTGACGTCCCGCCGCAATGGCAAAGCGCCCAGGATCACGTGGTGATCGACGCGGTCCCACCAGCGACGCGTCCCGAGCACTCGCCCGAGCAACGCGTTCCAGAGAAACGTCGGCCAGAAGAGGAGACGCGAAACGGTCGGTGGCAGCGGCACAAACGGCTTCCTTCGCCCTATCGAGCGGTGTCGACCCGCAAGCGAATCCGGCGGTACTCCATCTGGCCGCGGTCGCCTTCCAGACCAATCGGGCCGGTCGCCGGCAGCTTGAACATCCCTTCGAGCAGTTCGCCATTGCACTCGCACCGCGCCACGTTGTCGCGGACCACGATCACCAACTCATTCCAGTCCTGCGCGCGGTACTTGGCCAGTTCCTTGTAAGGGCCGGCGAGCGGATAGTCGCGGCACTGCAGTTGCGGCTTGCGGATGAACACGCCGCTGTCCGCGTTCGGAGTGGCGCGGAACTCCAGTTTCAGCGTGAAATCCTGGGGAAACTCGAGCACCGTCCACAGTTGCTGGATGCGGCGGCCTTCGGGCGGCGTGGTGACGATCAAACGGCCATTCTTCGCGACATACCGGCCATCCCCGCTCGCCGCCTTGCCAGCGAACTCGCCCGCCACCGCGAACGTCTTCGGATCGCGGAAGGTCCAGCCCGTCAGGTCACGGCCGTTGAAAAGGCTCTGAAAACCCGGCTCCACCTGGAACTCGTCCGCCGCGGTTTCCACAAAACCCAGCGTCGCGAGGATCGGCCGCAACGCGGCCGCCCATTTCGCGTAGCCCGCCTTGTTCGGATGCAACAGGTCGGGGAATTCGGCGGCCTTCGCATCGCCTTGCGCGTCCGCGAACAACGTCCAGGTGTCGATCAGGGTCACTTGCGCGTCCCCCTTCACCGCCGCCGCGTACAGTTCGTTGACTTTCTTGATCTTGTCGGCCGGCCGCTTCTTCGTCGCGGAGCTCGGAAACACCGAGCACACGACAATCGGCAGGTCGGCGTTGTGCCGCTTGAGCTCGGCGACGATCAGCTTAAAGTTGCCAGCGATCGTCTCCGGTTCGGCGCCTTCCTCCAAATCGTTCGTCCCCATCAGCATCACGATGCCGGTCGGCTTCAGCGCGAGCACGTCGTCTCGCAGCCGCAACAGCATCCCGCGAGTCGTATCGCCACTGATGCCGCGGTTGGCCACTTTCATTCCCGGGAACGCGCCCCCCAAGTCGTCGCCCCAACCTTGCGTGATCGAGTCGCCCAGGAACACGACCGCTCCGGCATCCTGTTCCACCCGCTTCGCCCAGGCCGATCGCTTCTGCGTCCAAAGATTGCGGAACCAGTCATAACGGCGGATCGGCCCCGCACCAGGAAGTCCATCATCCGTCGCCGGCAGTTCGATCGAGCCACCCGGCTTGGACGGGCCCGCTTTCTCGGCCGCTACTTTCTCGGCCGCCGCTTTCTCAGTGGTTGGCTGGGCCGCGGTTTGCGGCGCTCGTTCCGAGGCGCCGAGTGTCAAAACCGCGAAGTGGGCAGCCGGCGCCAGGACGATGGCCAGCATGCCGAGAGCCATGAGCGACCGAAGGGAGAATAAGCGACGGCGGCCAATGAGGCCGGCGAAACAACATGGCATGAAGACGATCCCTGCAGAAAAGAGTTATCGCACGAAGAGGAACTGTTTCGAGTTGATCAGGGCCCAGAGCAAGTCGCCATAACATTCTTCACGGGTCGGCGCCTCGTCGAGGAACTGGAGCGTGGCTTGGTGCTCGGCCGGAGTTGCGGGCCGGCTGAGCGCGACCCAGTAGAGCTCGTCGACGATTTGCTCGTGGGTCTTTTCCGACGCCGTCAGCTTGGCAACCAAGCCTTTGGCATCGCCGATTTTGGCGACCAGCGTGTCGCCGTTGAGCGTATGGAGCGCCTGGGCCAAGTTGGCGTCGGGGCTGCGCTCGCATTCGCAAATGCTGGCCCGCCGCGGCTTGGCGAACGTGTTCAGAAAGTAGTCGGGGTATTCGGCGTCCGGCAGTTCAATCGCCCGCGTGCCGAGCGGCAGGCTTTTGTACTTGGTCTGCACGCCGGTGACGCGATCGATGGCGTCGGCGAGCGGCTCGGCGGCAAGCCGCTTCACGAGGAAGTGGCTGTAGAAGCGGTTGTCGGCCGCGTTCACTTGCGTGGGCTGAGCGGACAGCTGGTACAAGCGGCTCGTCATGATCACGCGGACCAACTGCTTGAGGTTGTAGTTGGAATCGACAAGATGACGCGCTAGGGCGTCGAGCAGCGGCGGGTTCGACGGCGGATTGGTGCTTCGCATGTCGTCCACCGGTTCGACCAAACCGCGGCCGAGCAGGAAATCGACGTAGCGATTGGCGATGTTGCGGGCGAAATAGGGGTTGTCCTTGGCGGTCATCCACTGGGCCAGCGGCAAGCGGCGGTCGAGCGGATCGTCAAATGCGGGACCATCCAACGCCTTGGGCTCCATGCGTTTTCCTGTTCGCGGATGCGACACTTCGCCCGTTTCGCGCACCACCACCACCTGTTCGCGGCCGAAGAGTCCGAACTCTTCGCTATTCTTCGAACCGACTCGCGAGAAGAACGCGGCGAGCCCGTAATAGTCGTCCTGGCTGTACTTCTCGAACGGATGGTGGTGGCACTTGGCGCATTCCAGCCGGATGCCGAGGAACGTCTGCGAAACGGCTTCCGTGAGGTCGGTCGGGTTGGCGTTGACGCGAAAGAAGTTCGCCGGGCCGCTGCCGTAGATCGATCCCTTGGCCGTCACCAACTCGCTGACGAACCGGTCAAACGGCTTGTTGGTTCGGAACGATTCGCGAATCCAGTTATGCAGCGCCCACATTCCTTGCGGTCCCAGCGACCGGCTTGAATTCCGCACCAGGTCGGACCACCGCAGCGACCAGTAGGCGGCGTACCAGTCGTTGTAAATGTCCTGGGTAGAGTCACCCGTGAGGCCAAGCAGACGATCCACGAGCTTTTCGCGTTTTGCCGGTTCGGTGGACTCGATGAACCGACGCGCTTCGTCGGGCGTTGGCAGAGTGCCAATGGCATCAAGGAACGCGCGGCGCACAAACGTCGCGTCATCGCATACGGGTGACGGCTCGATGCCCAGTTCGCGAAACTTGGCGGCGGCCAGCTCGTCCACAAAATTGACGCTCTTCCAATCGGCCAGCGTCACGTTCTCGGCGTACGGGATCACAAACAGCGAGATCTCCGCCTGCCCTTCGTAGCGAACCATGATCGGCGCTTGGCCCTTGCCGACGGCCGTGACCAACCCGTTGCGGGTAACGGCGAGCACACCGTCGTCCATGGTGTCGAACCGCGCGGAAGCCGTGACATCGCGTCGTTCGCCGTTGGGGAATTCCGCTTCGACCCGCAGTTGCTGTTCGCTGCCGACCGCGCCGACCCGGCGACTGGGCGTCACGTGCAGCTTCACGACTTCGGCGTCCTCCTTCGACGGTCCTGGTGCCCCGCTTTTCAGCCACGCGAGGAAGACGCGGTAGTCGACCGAGTTCTTATCGAGCGGCCGGCCGCCGCCGTGCGGCATCTGCATGGTTGGCTTGAGCAGCACAAGACTGTTCTCAGGCACAACCGGATCGAACCGCCGCTGGATGACATCGCGGACAATCGCCAGGTGGTCGTTGTCCGGCTCGGAGCCGAACACCGACAACTTGAAGCCGCCCTTGCCATGCTGAGCCGCATGGCACGCCGCCGTCGCGCAGCTCGCCTTGTTCAAAATCGGCCGGATTTGCTCGGTGAACTTCACCTTCGGATGTTCGACCACACCGGTCACCGACACAGGCACCTGCCGCGATTGCCCGGCGTGCGAGACGGTGATCACCGCCTGCCCATCGCCCGCAGCCAGCAGCAGGCCGCTGGGCGAAACCTCCACCACGGACGGATTCGACGATGCGTAACTCGCCTTGGAAGTCACGTCCTCGCTGCGATCGTCCAGTTTACCGGCGGCGTCGCCTCGGGCGACCAGCAATTGGACCCGGGAAAAATTACCCGCCAACCGAGCCTCAGCGGGACTCACGACCCATGGTGAAGTGTCAGCATGCGACTCGACCGCGCCAGCCACCATGACGAGCATCACGATGGCGCTCGCCATGACTGTGCGTGCCATGACTGTGCGTGCCATGACTGCCTTCCAGCAAGCCGGCAGGGGCTGCGCGTGCAAGGCGAATTGGTTCGGTGTCTGGAATCGCCGCGAGCCGTCACGATCGGACGGGGAAAGATGATAGGGGTTGGTCGGCGCCGCGATGGACTGGCAGGCGTGATTGGACGAGCCGGTTTGGCTCGTTTGGCGGCACGAAGCGATTGCGAATCGGCTCGACATCGCAGTTCTCCCGGTTTGGGGTATTCGAGCGAGCTGTCTTTCGACAGCCGATGGGATGGCAGGAGGAATCAGGCGGAGGGCATGGAAGGCGGGTCTCGACACGCGTCAACGCGGTCGAGTTCGGGACGGTCACTGATCGAGGAGTAGTCTCATCGAGTCCGAACCTCATCGAGTGCCTGTCGCCGACGGCTGCATTATGACGCGCCGCCCGAGTCGATACCAGTTCATCCCGCCGGCGCCCGAGTCAGGTTGTTTCTGTCATCCGCGACACTGATTCCATTTGGCGGGGTCAAAGTGGTAGATCGATCGGCGATGCACGATGGACGACTCCTCGGTCGAAGGATGGTTTGCACCAGGCTTGGGCGAAGTCAGGACATCCTCATCGTGGTTCGTCGAGGATT